>JBCCDL010000155.1:0-9689 GCA_039030815.1 Cyanobacteria bacterium P01_A01_bin.83
AAACTTTTGTCATTTCTAAGTTCTGGAGTCTTTGTAGAGCAAAGGATTACTCGATTTTTTTCTAATAAGAAAAACCAAATTTAAAAAATCGCTGTAATTCTTTCACCGTAAGGATCTATCTCGGAAAGTGACAAAAGAGGGCTAATTCTAAACCAAAGCTTAGCGCTTGTTCAAAACAGCAAAACACTCAACATGGGTTGTTTGGGGAAAGAAATCGACAGGCTGAACATATGCCAGCTCATATAGATCCGACTGGCACAATAATTTAAGATCTCTGGCAAAGGTTGTGGGTTTACAACTGATGTATGCAATGCGCGATGGCTGTAGTTCTCTAAGAGTTGAGATTACCTGAACTTCACATCCTTTACGAGGTGGATCGAGCAATACAATATCTGGTTGTTCCCTGATCTGCTCAAGACAGTGCTTAACTTTTCCAGCGTAAAAAACTGCGTTATCAATCTGGTTGAGGCTTGCATTATGTTTTGCCTGCTGAGTCGATGCAGGGTAAACTTCAATTCCCCAAACTTGCTTGACTTTCTGTGCTAAAGGAAGAGTAAAAGTGCCGATGCCACAATAAGCATCAATAATCTTTTCTTTACCTGTAAGATTAAGTTGTTTGATAATTGCCTGAAATAATAATTCGGCAGTAGTAGTGTTAATCTGAAAAAAAGTATCTGCGGCGATATGTAGTTCGATTCCAGTAAATAGCTCCTTTAAGTAAGGTTTTCCCGCAATTGTATAAGTATCTTGACCTAAAATACTGTTACCGCGATCGCGATTAATGTTCAAACAAACTCCTACTAATCCAGAATATTTATTGAGCCAAAATCTTGCCTGTTCTTCAATCCCCCTCAGATTTTGGCTGGTGCTAATTAAGGTTAGCAGCATTTCCCCTGTATTTTCACCAATTCTGAGAGAAAGATGCCTTAATTTACCTTGAGCAGTGCTTTCGTTATAAATTGACCAACCTCGTTGCTGAATATCCTGCTTAACTTCTTTTAATAAGGGATTTAACCTTTCGTCTTGCACAGGACATTGATTGAGGTTTACTAACTTATGGCTACCCTGGCGATAATACCCTGCCTGTACTTGCCCTGTACCAGATCTCGCCAGAGGATATGTGGACTTGTTACGATAATTAAGATCGTCTGATGTATACAAAATTGGCTGCACCTTGATATCTTCAAACCCGCCAATACGTTGTAACGCCTGAATTACCTGCTGGCGTTTTGCTTCTTTTTGATAGCTAGGCTCGATGTGCTGCCACTGACAACCACCACATTTATCGGCAACAATACAACGAGAACGTATTCGATAAGGAGAATAAGTTAATAATTCTTCAATCTTTCCCCGAGCAAATTTGGCTTTAGACTGAATTATCTTGGCAGTTAGGCGATCGCCTGTTACGGTATTGGGAACAAATATAACCTGCCCTTGATATCTGCCTACTCCTTCTCCACTAGTATTGAGATCAGTTATTTCTAATTCGACAACTTGACCTTGCTGTAATTTTTGCTTCATCTATTTAGCATAAAATATTTCAACTAGATAATGTCAAAAGCAAAATTGATGATTTAGCTACAGTTAACACTAATAATAACAGTAATTTAACTATAATTTAACTACTATCTTGACTCGACTTTATCCATTTTGAGAGAAAAGTGGTATCAAGCAATATTTTGTTCATAAAATCAAAGGTTAAACTGAGTATGAGGAGCCTAGTAAGTTAAGACTCCTCCACAAAATATCAAGCTGTTGTTTAAGTTAAAAAAATCTAACGATTAATAGTTATGCCGCAGTTTTAGACAATAGTAGCTCTTTTAATAGCTCTATTTTGTCGGTTCTTTCCCACGGTAAATCTAGATCGGTACGACCAAAATGACCATAGGCAGCCACATCCTGATAAAAACGCCCCCCTCTTTCCTGAGGTAAATTACGCAAATTAAGAGTTTGAATAATGCCTGCTGGGCGTAACTCAAAATGCTGTTTGACTAAGTCTAATAGGGCTGCTTCAGAGACTTTTGCCGTGCCAAAGGTTTCGATAAAAACGCTCACAGGACGAGCAACACCAATAGCATAACTAACTTGTACTTCACATTTGTCAGCTAAACCTGCTGCTACTATATTGTTGGCAACATAACGACAGGCATAAGAGGCACTACGATCTACTTTTGTGGGATCTTTGCCAGAAAAAGCACCGCCACCATGACGAGAATAACCTCCATAGGTATCAACGATAATTTTGCGACCTGTTAATCCCGAATCCCCTTGAGGACCACCTACCACAAATTTACCTGTAGGATTGACCAAGAAACGTGTATCTTCACTGGGCTGCAATTGTATATCAGCAAATACAGGTTGCACTACAGCCGACCAAAGATCTTCTTTGATTTTTTGCTGAACGTCTTTATTATCTGTAAGATTATTAATTGTCTCAGTATGTTGTGTTGAAACAAGTATGGTATCGATGCCTACTGGTTGACCATCTTCGTACTTGACAGAGACTTGAGTTTTGCCATCGGGACGCAGATAAGACAATTCACCTTGCTTACGTACCTCTGCTAAACGGCGGGAAATACGATGGGCTAAACTAATCGGCATCGGCATTAGTTCTGGAGTTTCGTTGCAAGCATAACCAAACATCAACCCTTGATCTCCTGCACCAATCTTGTCTAGCTCACTATCGCTCAGATTTTCTCTTTGTTCTTGAGCAGAAGTTACACCTTGAGAAATATCTGGTGATTGTTCATCTAAAGCAATCATTACAGAACAGCTATCAGCAGAAAAGCCATTTTCGGCATGAGTATAACCAATTTCGGCAATTTTTTGCCTAACCAAATCTACATAATTTACTTGAGCTTTGGTGGTTATTTCTCCTGTTACCAAAACTAAGCCCGTATTGACAACTACTTCCGCTGCTACGCGGCTAGCAGGGTCTTGAGATAAGATAGCATCAAGAATAGTGTCTGAGATTTGATCGCAGATTTTATCTGGATGACCTTCGGTAACTGATTCTGAGGTAAATAAATAATTATTCGACAATTTTTTGTAGTCCTCTACTAAATTTTGAAATGTAACTTGGGAGATAGACCTCGGTGTTAATACTATTAAGGAATATAATACAGGTTTACTCAGGAATTACAAAGCTTGAATTTTTGACAAACTATCAATTTGCTGACTCGCTAAATCTAGATGCTGATCTTT
This sequence comes from Cyanobacteria bacterium P01_A01_bin.83, assembly GCA_039030815.1. GTDB lineage: Bacteria > Cyanobacteriota > Cyanobacteriia > Cyanobacteriales > Xenococcaceae > Waterburya. Next base: position 3,205 of record JBCCDL010000155.1, read on the forward strand.
ATTACGGCAGATAGCTATTGCTCCAGCCGCTCCAGCTTTTTGCGCCATAACGATATCCCCAATTGTGTCCCCCACCATTAATGTCTGCTCTGGCAAAGTTTGCAAACTTTTACAAGCCTGTAAAAAAAATTTAGGGTCTGGTTTTGTCATTGTGTCATCTGTTCCCCTGTAAAGTTGCAGATAATCTTGTAGTTGATGATTAATAACAAAATTTTCTACTTCTTGAGTTGAGTCGGCAGAGAGAATACCTATCTTCAATCCTCGATGAGTCAATATTTGTAAAGTTTCTTTGACATCATCATATAGGGGGGCTGACTGAGGATTTTTGATTAAATATTTTGACTCAGCTACCTCGGTAAAAGCTGAATTAGCAATTTTTTTTGATTCATGCCAGCTTTTTCCTGTTTCGGCAATATACGCTGCGGCTGCAATTTCGTTTTCATAACGGCTGCCACATGCCATCAAACCCTGAGGATCTAGATCTCCCTCTAAAATACCGAACGCCATTAACAAAGGTTCTCCCACTCCAGGAATTTGAGCATCAATTAATCGCGCTCTTTCGGCAGCTACTAATCGCCAATAAGCTCCAGAATTTTCTAGGGTACCATCCTTATCAAAAATAATCGCCGCTATATTATGAAACTTAGAATCTTGACAGGTGATAGTAATTGACAAAGCAATTCTCCAATCATAATCAGTAAAAAAGAGGGGTTTTCCCCTCTTAACAAATTAATCGTTCAACCACAGTCTCAGTCTCTTGTCTTCTTTTATTTACTCTTCAGTGCCTGCACCAACCATTTCTTCAGAAGCATCTTCAGTTGTAGTTTCTGTAGCTTCTATAGTTTCTTCAGCTACGTCCTCTGATGCAGTTGTGTCTTCTACTTCCAATACTTCTGACTCTTCCACTGCTAAAGCTTCTTCCACTGCGGCTGCTTCCTCTAAAGTAATTCCTTCTGCTTCTGCTAGCAGTTTTTGGCGATATTTCTCAGCCATTTCTTCAGCTTTCTCAAATACGATTTCTCGATTCTTAAGCATGTCTCCAGGCTCTGGCTCTAGCTGCTTGGTAGATAGGGAGATTCGACCTCTTTCGGCATCTAAATCGATGATCATTACTTTCAACTCATCGTTGACACCAAATACGCTATGAGGAGTATCGATATGATCGTGGGATATTTCAGAAATATGCAGCAGTCCACTAACCCCGCCAATATCGATAAATGCGCCATAAGGCTTGATACCACGTACTGAGCCTTTGACTACTTGACCAACTTCCAAGCCATTCATCTTGCGTTCGACTAGAGCACGACGATGACTTAAAACGAGCCTGTTACGTTCTTCATCAACTTCTAAAAACTTCAGAGGCAAGTCTTCTCCTACGAGATCCTCTTTAGCTTCTCGTGCGCTGATATGAGAGCCTGGAATAAAACCGCGTAATCCTTCAATTCTAACTAATGCCCCACCGCGATTAGTAGCAAATACATTGGAGCGGACGGTGGCATCTTCCTGCTGTAACTGTCTTACTCTTTCCCAAGCACGCATGTACTCAATACGTCTTATGGAAAGAGTTAACTGCCCATCCTCATTTTCATCGGTTAAGATAAAAAATTCTCTAGTTTCATCTGCCTGAAGAACATCGCTGGGGTTGTCAACTCGGTTGATGGACATCTCCTGAATTGGAATGTAAGCAGCTGTCTTAGCACCAATGTCAATCAAAGCCCCTCTTGGTTCCATACTGAAAACCGTCCCTGCTACTATATCTCCAGGACTGAAGTGATAATCGTATTTATCTAAAAGAGCAGCGAAATCCTCATGAGTGAAACCAATATCCTTAGTGCTGTTTACTTGCTGATTGACCATATGGGTTAGATGTCCTTGTTTTATTTCCTTATTTTTTTGATGGGATGAGCCTCCTGCTTGATGTACACTCACCTACTTATCGTGCAGCCTACATCTACATTGTTAGCAAAAATTCAGTCTTCTCAAAATACCTGATGTAAGACTTTTAAATACTTTCATCGGACACTTGATCGCTGAGCATCAATGTATTGTTGCCAAGATAGCATTACAATATTGTAACTTTTTATGGGGTTAACTGTAACTTTTTTTGATTTCTTTAGTTAAATATAAACACTTCTTGATAATTTCTGAATTTTGCTCATGCCGAGACGCGAGCTTGGCGAATACCAATTCATTATATCTATACAATTGATTTCGGTGCTGATTGTTTTTGATCGCTAATTCATGAGATACAATCGGCAGTAGCATTGATTGAGTCTGGATGGGCTTTTTTCCAAGAACTCAGCTCTGAATCTTGTGAATTTTCATTTTGCAGGTGATTTAAAGTTTCTACAAAGTCTTTAATACCCTGAAATTTTCTATACACAGAAGCAAATCGAATATAAGCTACCTCATTTTCGTGACGTAGATTTTGTAAAGCCAACTCTCCTATCTCGCTACTGCTAAATTCTCTGCCTGAGTTTTGCTGTAGTTTAGCTTCAATATTGTCAATGATTGCTTCGGCTTTCTGATAAGAAATTTTGGTCTTTTCGCAGGCTCTCAAAATTCCCCTTAATAATTTTGCTCGCTCAAATGATTCTCGGCTACCATCTCTTTTGATTACAGTAATCGGAACTAGTTCAATTCGCTCATAAGTGGTAAAACGTTGTTTGCAGTTCAAACATTCTCGACGACGACGAATGCTCTGTCCACTTTCTGTAGAACGAGATTCTAATACTCTACTTTCTGTATGCTGACAATTAGGACAGTGCATTGGTTTTAATGAGATGTTTTCCGTAAATTATCTATATAAACAACAAATCTGAGCCGTTTTTTACATCATAGTCTGTCTGACAACAGACCATAATCAAAAAAGACTCAGAAATGAATAATTCTTAATAATACTTAACCTTAAGGCTAAAACTTATTTCTCAATACGGGGTGGCTCGCGAAAAGCGATCGCAAAAAAGAGAACAGAAAGTGCCATGGCTAAAACCAAAATGTATGCAACAGCTTCCATAATTTAAAAAATTCCTAAAGTGTCTTTACTAATATTTTACCAATAATTTAACCAAAGCCGAAAATCTGACTCTAGTTAGACTAAAAAGGGGAGGGAAGACAATCAACAAATGTTCATGTCTCCCCCAAGAACTACAAGTTTTGACCAGATAGCCGTTCTTGATTAAGCTTCTTTAGCAGCGCGAGTAGATTTGTCTCCCACTTTCTGATAGAAGCCCCATTCTACCTGTTCTTCTTCTAAGTCAGGATCAACCCCAGCAAATACATCTCGGTACAAGGTACGAGAACCATGCCAAATATGACCAAAGAAGAAGAAAAGAGCAAATACCGCATGTCCAAAGGTGAACCAACCACGAGGGCTAGTACGGAATACACCATCAGAATCTAAAGTTTCCGTATCGAAGTCAAATGCCTCACCTAACTGAGCTTTACGAGCATATTTCTTGACTGTAGAGGGATTGTCAAAAGTTTGACCATCCAAAGCTCCACCGAAGAAAGACACAGTTACGCCACTTTGCTCAACACTGAGTTTTGATTCTGCACGACGGAAAGGAATATCCGCTCTTACAACACCATCAGCATCAGTTAAAACAACGGGGAAAGTTTCAAAGAAGTTAGGCATCCGACGCACACTCAACTCACGACCCTGGGCATCAGTAAATACTGCATGTCCGAGCCATTCTTGAGCAATACCGTCTCCACTGTCCATAGCACCAGTACGGAACAAACCACCTTTGGCAGGACTATTGCCAACATAGTCATAAAACGCCAATTTCTCAGGAATTGTTGACCAAGCTTCTGAACGAGTTAAGCCATCCTCCATAGCCGTTTCTACGCGGCGTTCAATTTCTTGATGGAAATATTCTTGATCCCATTGGTAGCGTGTAGGACCGAATAACTCGATGGGAGTAGTAGCGTTTCCGTACCACATAGTTCCTGTTACCACGAAAGCCGCAAAGAATACCGCAGCAATACTACTAGAAAGAACTGTCTCAATGTTACCCATCCGCAGAGCTTTGTAAAGCCTCTCAGGAGGACGAACACTCAGGTGGAACAAACCAGCGATAATACCAACTACACCTGCCGCAATATGGTGAGCTACAACTCCACCAGGATTAAAGGGATTAAATCCTGCTGGTCCCCACTCTGGGGCTACTCCCTGGACATGACCTGTCAAGCCAAAGCCATCGGAAACCCACATCCCTGGACCCCACAGTCCTGTGAGGTGGAATGCGCCAAAACCAAAGCAAAGTAAACCAGATAAAAATAAATGAATACCAAACATTTTTGGTAGATCCAAAGCTGGCTGTCCAGTACGAGGATCGACAAATAATTCTAGATCCCAATATACCCAATGCCAAACTGCCGCTAAGAACAGTAAACCAGAAAGCACGATGTGAGCGATCGCTACACCTTCAAAAGACCAAAAACCAGCGCTGGCACCAGTTTCACCAGTGACACTCCAGCCACCCCAAGATGTATCTACACCCAAACGAGCCATAAAAGGTAAAACGTACATACCTTGGCGCCACATGGGGTTAAGAATCGCATCGCTAGGATCGAATGTAGCTAGCTCGAAAAGAGCCATAGAACCTGCCCAACCTGCTACTAAAGCAGTGTGCATCAGGTGAACTGAAATTAGTCTTCCTGGATCGTTCAGGACGACTGTATGAACTCTATACCACGGTAGTCCCATAGACTACGCTCCTCCTATTGTTTAAATAATTTGTCTAGTATGACCAGATAAAGCTGGTTAACTTCAACTTCACTAAATAAAATAGTAATGCTAAAGTTGACTGCTATTTTGTAATCCGTATTTATGCCACAATCCTTGAAAAGTCCCAGCAAATTTTGGCAACAGCCAACGATAATTAGGGATACTCAAGGGTGCCTTGAAATTACTATTTATTTAAAGAAGTGTAACTATTGTTAGAACCTATTGCAAGATTTATCGAGTCTTATCGACAAAAGTTAAGTTTTGTAAACAAAAAAAGAAGTTGGTTTTGTCTCAGCTCAACTTGGTAAGTTGATGAGTATCTTGAGTAGCAGAATTAAAAATTAATTCTGATTCGTTTAAAACCTCGATTGCTTGTTCGGCGCTAATTAGTCTTCTTAGCACTACTTGCCCAATATTTGAAGTTTCTTGTAATTCTTGCTGAGGCTCTACTTCTACCATTAATACTGCCTCCTCCACTGCGTAGAGCCAAAGAATTTCTTGCTGCTGTAGTACTCCACAGTCAAGACGTTTAATTTCGGGTTGGCGTCCCCAGCTAATTTGATCCCACAAACCACCAAATTCCCAAACTCTACCATAAGTCCAGCCATCACTTAGAAAGAAGTATTTCACTGCGTCAATAGTTATTCAGTTCTAAGTCTGAAGTTAGCAAAGTTTTGCCAGTTTTTTACTAACAAATCTCAAGCTTTATTTATTTTTTAGAAACCAAGCCATAATTCTGACTTCGCGAAAATAGATGTTCGCAACCTATCAAACAACTTTATCTTCGGGAAAAGTTTCATTAAACTCCTCAATTAACTCATCGAGTTCTTCCAACGCTTGATCGACATCAATTCTCAATGTTCCCAGATTTGGTCTTTCTAGTAATTCAACTAAAGAATCCCTTTTAGAGTTCATTTGCGTGATCTTAGATTTAATCTCTAATTTATCCATAATTTTTTTGAACGAGTAACCAATAGCTCTAGAATAGACAATATTGATAAATATAAACAATCTTTTAATTCATGTTGCGAAAAATACCATTAGCTGCTGTCGGTTTAACGGTCGGGGGAATTCTGACCATTGTTGGTTTTTATGCCTATGCTGTGGGTATGAATACTCTTAATTTAGCAGGGTTCTTTTATGGCATTCCGCTGCTACTGGGTGGTTTGGCTTTAAAAGCATCAGAACTCAAGCCAGTACCCTACACTGCTGAAACTACCCCCGAAGTCCAAGAATTGCGATCGCAAGCAACCCCCACACAGGAACAGCTACGCAAGGATGTAACTCGCTACCGTTACGGACAAGAAGCTCATTTAGACGATTGTTTAGAGAAATTTGGTCTTAGCCCTACAGACGAAGAAAGACCAGTCTTATCGGGCATACAGGAGCAATCTAGAGACGGTGCATATACTCTGCTGATGGAATATTATTCACCTTTCTTTTCCCTGGAAGATTGGCAAGAAAGACATGAAAAAATTGAAAAGTTTTTTGGTCCCGATATCAAAGCTGAAATCACTCAACCAGAAGAGTCAAGAATTGATGTAGCGTTGATTAAAGCTTGATGTTTGCTGCTCAATTTCATTAATGGTGATTTTTAGCTATTAGCCTTTAGGTTTTAGCCTTTAGCCTTTAGCTCTTGACTACTGGTAAATAATAATTTACGTCAGGAATAAAATTGAGTGATGCAATCCAATAGCTAGTAGGCAAAATAATACCGATACAACAATTTTGCTCAACAGTTTCAAATTTGAAC
>JBCCDL010000156.1:0-9679 GCA_039030815.1 Cyanobacteria bacterium P01_A01_bin.83
GAAGCGATCGCCTCAGTTTTAAAACAGACTTATGATAATTATGAAATCATCGTGATTAATGATGGTTCAACGGATAATACTCGTGAGGTGATGCAGCCTTTTTTAGAACAGGTTCGTTACTTTGAACAGGAGAATCAGGGGGTTTCAGCCACTAGGAATCGAGGAATTTATTTAGCCAGGGGAGAATTAGTAGCTTTTCTCGATGCTGATGATATTTTTCTGCCTTCCAAGCTAGAACAACAGGTAGCAATATTTGAGGCACAACCAGAACTTGGCATCCTCAATAGCGGTTATCGCATCATTACAGAGTCGGGAGAACCCCTAACGGATATTGAACGGTGGCAGACAATTCCTGAGCTAACTCCCGAAATTTGGTTACTACATAAACCCGTGTTGCCTTCGGCGATGATGTTTCGTCGGGATTGGTTAATTAAGGTTGAGGGATTTGATACTCGTTTTTTTGCCAGCGAAGATGTCGATCTGGCGTTACGCATGGTAGCACAGGGGTGTCAAAGCACCTGGCTAAGGGAGATTACCGTTTATTATCGTCAACATCAAAGTAGTGCTAGCTGGCGCAATCCAGTTAGACAGATGATCAATGCCGAATTTGTCCAAGAATGCTTTTTCGCCCGTGACGATCTGCCTGAATCGATGCGTCGCTTAGAACGCCAAGCCAAGTATGATTTTTTGGTTTGGATTGCCTGTGTACTGTATCAGGCTGACTGTATCCCCGAGATGATTGACTACCTCAAGAAATCTCTGCAATACACCCCCTACAGTTGGCCTGAGACTATTTGTCAGTGGCTTAATAGCTTTGAAAATAGTGCTAAGTTAAACGTTAAACCTTTTGATGCTTATGCCTTAAGTAATTTACCCCAATGGCAACAGCTAATCTTGAGTCTGCGAATTTCCAAAATATTTGATACCTATTCAGCCCAAACCACCACTTATCAAAGATTATCTAACCGTAAGCTTAAGGCGGAGGAAACTCAAGTTTACGCAACAGCCTATTTTGAGTTAGGTCACAAACTACTCTTAGAAAACGACCTCGAACAAGCAATTATTTGGTTGCGAAAAGCGATCGCCCTAGAACCAAATAACTGTTGGTATCATCAAACATTGGCAAATGTTTTAGTCAAGCAATACGATTTAGCATCAGCGATAGTCAGCTATCGTCAGGCAATCCGTCTTAAGCCAGATTATCAGCAGTTTCAGACTCAATTAGACTCCACGTTAGAATTACAGCGCCAGTGGCAAGAGTTGGTAGCATACTGCCAACAACTAATAGATCAGCCTCTACAGAGCGATCCTCCGAAGGAGGCTGGCTTCGCCAATCGCCTGAGAATGCTAATGATCTTTCCCTATCCCCCCTACCCACCCCAAAAGGGAGGGGCAGCGATTCGTATGTTTGAGCAGATCAAGTATTTCGGTAAACGGCATCATTTAACAGTAATTTCCTTTATTTTTGAAGAGTCAGACCAGAAAATTGCTAGAGAATTAGAACCGTATTGCGATCGCGCATTTATGTTGCAACTGGGAACCCCGATGACATCTGATCAGGGAGAACAACTGCGTCAGCTATATAATTTCAAAACCTGGAACATGTATAAAACTTTGCAACAGTTATCTCAGGTGGACTTCGATGTAGTTTCTTTTGACTTTATTGTGTCATCGATTTACCAAGACTTGTTTGGCAGTCAATTTACTGTACTCAACGAACATAATATCGAATCTAAACTACTAAAACTCTGTGCCGCAGCCGACCGAGAAAATTTGATTCCCACCCTAGCGCAAGAAATAGACGCGGCAAAAGCCTTTCTCGATGCGGAATCACAAGCCGCATTACTGGAAGAATACGAAGACCAAACCTGGCACAAGTTTCCCCTGAGAACAGTAGTAAGCCAAGAGGATCGACAAGAATTAGATTCTCGTTGCCATCAAGGCAAAACCATTGTAGTTAAGAATGGCATTGATGTTTATAACCTGCCCTTAGTAGGCAATATTAAAAGCCAGAAAATACTCTTTATGGGTACCATGAGCTATTATCCCAACATTGATGGGGTTTTATACTTCGTAGAATCTATATTCCCTCTAATTCTGCCACAAAATCCTCAGATATCCCTCTGTATTGCTGGTCGTCAGCCGCCCCAAATTATCCGCGACTTAGCAAAGTCTAATGCTCAAATTGAAATCATCGCTGATCCTGTAGATATGAGTCAGGTGGCAGCAGAGTGTAGCCTAAGCGTGGTTCCTTTGCGTTCAGGTAGCGGTACCCGCATCAAAATTCTTCATTCGATGGCTATGGGTTTACCCGTTGTCTCCACAAGCATCGGCTGTGAAGGCTTAACAGTTGGCGATCGCTCTCAGTTATTAATTAAAGATACTCCTAATGACTTTGCCCAGGGAGTTGTAGAGTTAATTGGCGATCGTCAATTGTGGCAGCAGTTGCAAATTAAAGGTCGGCAATTAGTCGAAGAAAACTACGATTGGACAGCAATATTTGCTGAGTATGAAGCACAATTAATAAAAATGAGTCAAGTAAGAAAAGGCAAAGCTTAAAGAGAATTATTTTAATGTTTATATAAGCGAGAAAATATATTTATTGAACTGGCATAACTTTAGTTTTGACAAGCAAATTCAAGTTTAAATTTATTATAAATTGAATTGCATTTGTATCTAAAATAGCTATTGCTTTAACTTTTTGTGTTTCTCAGTATAAATACAGATACTATACCGCTCATATTATTTTTTACAATAAAACCTTTTAGTACTTGTTATACTAAATCCTGTTTCCATAGGAGGTAAAAAAAATTAGTATCAACCTTGCCATAAGCTGATTATCAGGATTGAGGAATACATACTTTGGTAATCGGATTTAGTATTATTAAAGGCAAGATTATTTGGAAAGACTATATTTACATATTTTTCAAGAGAGGCTATTATAGCAGCAATAATTGTATTGTTTCTATAATTTAGCAGAGCAAATAAGTATATTTTTTTCTATTAATATTTACTATCGAATTATGGCGTAAAGCTGAAATAGCTAATGCAGTTAATATCATAAATAAAAACATATACCCAATGTTAAGGTATTCAATTAATTAAAATTTGATTGACAATTACTTAAGCTATCTTGGTAAATAAGATTGGTAGTAATTATTAATTAATCACGTCCTAAAATTAGTTTTTGCAGTGCCAATTTTTGCTTAGGCTAATAGTTGCCATACAAATGTAAACAACTATTTATAGTAAGAATAATGACAGAATTTACTAAGATTGATGTCGAGTTAACTGGTCAATTAGGCAAGATTACCACAGGAGATTTTGATAATGATGGCGACCTAGATCTTCTTGTTTCAGGAAGAGATGATACATTCTTGTCTGTTACTGAAATTTATATAAATGATGGTTCGGCAAACTTTAGCAAAAATACTAAGACCAATTTGCCTGGTGTTGCTTTTAACTTACCAGTTACTGGAGATTTTGATAATGATGACGATTTAGATCTATTATTTACTAGATATGATAGTAATTTCTCGCCTATTGCTGAAATTTACATCAACGATGGAGCAGGGGTTTTTAGCAAGAGCAATGAAGTCAACCTGTCTAATCTCTTTGCAGGTTTAGTAGCTACAGAAGATTTCGATGGTGATGGCGATTTAGATCTATTAGTTGCTGAACGCCCTTCTCGTAACTATGAGAACTTAGAAAGCTCAATTAGCATTTACGCCAACGATGGGAAAGGTGATTTTAGCAAACAGACTGAGGTTATCCAGACGGGTATTTTTGATTCCCAAGGGTTAACTACAGGAGATTTTGATGGTGATGATGACATAGATCTATTAATTACAGGAATACGTAGAGACTTTTCCGATATCTCAGGTAATAGCGGAACCTACATCAATGATGGAGTAGGAGGCTTTAACAAAGCGGAGAAAGATCTACCCGAATTTAATTCTGGCAAAGTAGTCACGGGGGATTTTGACGGCGATGACGACTTAGATCTTTTGCTTGCTGGTTTGCCTTCAAGCTTCATAGATAGTGGTATTACTAATATCTACATCAATGATGGAACGGGAAGCTTTAGCAAAGCTAAAAACAGCCTGCCTAATGCTGATATTAGCTATCTTAGCTCGGTAACGACAGGAGACTTCGATGGTGATAGCGATTTGGATTTATTAATTACGGGGCAAGATTATAGCCTTAATAAGTTTACTAAAATCTTTGACAACGATGGTTCGGGTAACTTTAGCGAAGATAAGGAAGCTAATCTCACTGGTTTTATATTTGGTGGTGTAGTCACAGGAGATTTCGACGGCGATAGCGATCTGGATCTATTGATTACTAGAACAGATTATGAACGCAATGATATTGCTGAAATCTACCTCAACAACACTATCTACAATTCGGGTGACGATACTCTAAAAGGTACTGTTGATGATGATAATCTTGACGGTGGTGCAGGTAATGATGTTATTTATGCTCTTGCAGGTGATGATATTCTTACTGGCGGTGACGGTAATGATCGCCTTCATGGACAGTCGGGTAAAGATGTAATCAATGGAGGCGCGGGTCACGATACTCTCTTTGGTGGTGGTGACATTGATATTCTTAATGGTGGAGATGATAACGATTATTTAAACGGTCGTAATGGATTTGATCGCCTCAACGGTGGAGATGGTGACGATTATTTAGAAGATAGTGATGGCATTACTATCTTCACTGGCGGTAATGGTGCCGATACTTTTGTCTTCGACAATGATGGTAGTGTAGATTGGGTGCGCGATTTTAAAATTGATGTAGACCTTATTGGACTAGCAGAAGGTCTGACTTTTGAGAGACTAGAAATCACTGGTAAGGCTAATAGTAATATTTTTGCCAATGGCGATCGCATTGGAGTATTATTAGGAGTTAATCCTAATGAATTAGATGCTGATGATTTCTTCAAAGTTAAATTCATAACCAGTTAGCATCAGATGAATTATTGGGTTAACTAGCTTGCTTTGGAAGCTACCACTGCATAAAAAGGATCTCCTCCCGCTAATCCCAGCATTTGTAAAATTCCAGGGACGGGAGGTTGATGAACTATAACTTCAGGCTGAGTAAATCCATCAACCGACTGAAAGTATTTTCTGACCAAATTAACTCGATCTGTATCAGTGCCATCACGCCAGGCTGCGATCGCTTTTTGATAAAACATACGATTGGAAAAGCTGATAATAACGATGCCGTTAGGCTTTAAGACGCGATAGATTTCTGATAAAATAGCTTCAGGATATTGTAAATACTGTATTGAAACCGTAATCAGAACTGCATCAAAATTAGCATCTTGTAAAGGTAATTTTGGATTTTGATTCAGATTTTGGACAAAATAACTGTCTAAACGCTTATTTTTGGCTAACTCTGCTTCATTCATGCCATGACCTTCAACATGCTCAAAAGAGATATCTTCAGGTAAATGAGATACCCAACTACTCATTAAGTCAAGAATGCGACTATTTGGCTGAAGCCTGTCTCGGTAAAGATTGGTCAGGCGCTCAATAAAACTTGTATCGACATGGGTTACAAAACGGGGAGCGTCGTAAAAATAAAGATCGTTAGCATCATCCAACTTAGATCTTTGTTCTGGGCGCAGCATAAGCGAGCTATTTCATAGATGTTATTGAACATTCTTAATTGTATAGCAGTTCTATCTGCATTATGAATTATAGTCTTAATGCTCAGGCTTTAGAGGGTGGTCAGTAATCAGTAATCAGTAATCAGTAATCCGAAATACAAAAGCATTAGGCACTCACCAAAACTCTTGTTTAGATTTTATGGTTACGTCCAATCCTGTTTTTCTCCTGTACTAGTGCGACGATAGACCATTCCTGCGGCGTGAATAGCACGAGTTTGGCGATAAAGTTCATCTTCGGTTAATTGCCAGGTGTCCAAGGCTAATTTTAGATCGCGCTGAATATCTCGCGCTCCTGGAAAGTTACGATAGCGAATCAGTAAACGAGCTAATTCAACTAATTCTCGCTCACCTGGTGCAGATTGCACTTTTAAAAGCTGATCGACCGTAATGCGATCTTTCTTGTTTTGAGGATGCTTCTGTTCGACGTTTTCTTGACCCATTAACTCAACTTTGGTTGCCTCAGTTCTGGGATAAACATTAAAAAATGTATAGCAAGCTATAAATAATAATCAGCTTTTAAAGCGTTAATTATGATTTACGACGGTTACTACTGGTCAACAGCGGCAATGGCTGACGAGAATTATTACCAGGGGGAAGATAGTATTTGGCAGGTTTAACGGCGAGTTGGGTGGTCGATTTTTCGCTTTGTCGCCAGCGCATAATGATACCTAATAAAGCGATTAGTAAACCAACAGATAAAAGGCTTCCACTTCCGCCAAATCCACCGATGAGAGCATCAGTTGCTCCCAAGAGCAGAATAAAGCCAGATATGGGTTCTTTACGATATATTGCTCTCAAAAACCTTGCGAATAAAGGATTCACTATTTTCTTGTTTGTGTAAACTAAATTATTGTGTCCTGTAAGTTATCTTATAAGTTAGCATAACCGTCAAATTATTATAATACTTCTCAGGTTTTATTACCTATGGTAGTTTAATTCCCAAACAAAGATTTAGCTTAATGGGTAAGAAGCCCAGCATTCTGGCGAAGCCGAATGTCGTATGGGAATTCCCCCGCGAGGTACGAGCGTTGATAAAGCATTAATAAATATTTTATCGCAGACTACTTACCGTGCTAAAATATTTTCATGATAACAATGAATTACACTTTTCGACTTAACCCAACCCCAGAACAGCAAGAGCTAATGCTTGGCTGGATGGAGACGTGCAGACGCTTGTATAACAGATGTTTGCGCGATCTAAAAGATTGGCTAAATTCGAGAAAGTGTAGTTTGCACTCTTGCTCAATTAATCGGGAATATATAATGTCTCCCGATATTCCTTTTCCTAGCTACCTAGAACAAAAACGGCAGCTTACCCAATGGAAAAAGACTAATTCATACTTAAAAGAAGTTCATTCTCAAGTAACTCAGGATTGCGTAAAACGTCTTCATAATACTTGGGAAAGGTTCAAGTCCAAGAAGTTTGGTTTTCCTCGCTTTAAGAAGTTTGGGCGATATCAGTCTTTTTTGTTCCCGCAGTTTAAAGAATCTCCGATTAAGGACAGGTTTATTAAACTGCCCAAAATTGGTCAAGTTCTCATTAATTTGCATAGACCAATTCCCGAAGGTTTCAAGGTCAAAGGAGTCAGAGTAGTATCAAGGGTAAGAGGAACTGTATGGTATGCAGTAGTGACGATTCAATGCGATGTCAAAGTACCCGATCCATTGCCTTTTGGTCGTGGAATAGGTGCCGATATCGGACTTCATACATACCTTGTAACGAGTGACAATTTCCGAGTTGAACCAGCTAGATTTTTTCGAGACTTACAAAGTAGGCTTAAAGTGCTGCAACGTAAAGCATCTCGTAAGAAAAAGCGGTCTAAAAACTGGGAGAAAGCACAGTTAAAGGTAGCAAAGCTTCATCATCAAATAGCTAATACTCGAAAGAATTTTCATTTTCAAACGAGTCATCTTCTGTGCGGCCAAGCAGACATGATTTTTGTTGAGGATATCAACTTTAAAATGACTGCTAAGGGTTTTTTGGGTAAAGAAATGCTTGATGGTGGGTTTGGTCAATTCCGAGATACCTTATCTTGGGTGTGTTGGAAACGTGGAAAGTACTTCGCACAGGTTGACCATAAATATACGAGTCAAATTTGCCCTGAGTGTGGAACTCATACGGGCAAAAAAGAACTCGATCAAAGACAACATATCTGTCCTGAATGTGGCTACTCAACCTCTCGCGACCATGCAAGCGGTCGAGTAATTTTGCAACGTGGACTAGATTCAATAGTACGGCTGGGCGAGTCGGAAAGGAAACTGTCTGCTGAATGCGTACTGCCAGGGGTGGCAATATCTAGGTAAGTGCAACGCAGAAATTTCAATTGGCGACGGTTGAAGCCAGCATCGTACCCGCTAGGGTCGATGTCTGGAGAAGTCACTTGTTTCAGGTGAAGTAATTAGCGATTCAATGCCAGATGTTGTGAGAATCACAAAGTCAAAGTTTTTGCGGTTGATCTTGCTTAGTTTGACAAAATTATTTGTTTGCTGCGCGGTTATTTCCGCTGAATCTGCCATAGCAAACCCTCAAAGTTCTGCATCCAAGTTAAGGGGGCAAGTTCCTCTAGAAGGCGCCAAAATTCCTGATACCATTGAGATTCACAAATTTGAAGTTATTGGGAATCACGTAATTCCCGAATCAGAGATCGGCAGCTTGCTCAAGCCTTATTTGTTTCGTCCCATAAGTTTTGCGGAACTGTTGTCAGTACAGCAGACGATTACTGACCTCTTTGTAGAACGTGGTTATTTTACCTCTGGAGCCTATATTCCTCCTCAAACAGTTGAGAATCACACCATCAAGATCGAAATTATTGAAGGCAGTATCGAAGATATCAAAATTTATGGTCTAAAGGACTTGCATCCCAGATATATTCGCAGCCGCATCGAAAATGCTACAGAGCCTCCTGTAAATCAAGAACAATTGCTAAGTGCGCTACAGCTATTACAATTAGATCCTTTGATTGAGAATATCACGGCAGAATTATCTCAAGGAGTTAATCCAGGAGAAAGTTATTTAGAATTAGAAGTAGAAGAAGCGGACAGTTTTTTTACTGAGTTGGCTTTAAACAATTATCGAACTCCCAGCGTTGGCTCTTTTAGTCGCCAGCTCAACATTAGCGATCAAAATCTCCTCGGATTTGGCGATCGCTTTGATCTTTCATATATCAATACTGACGGGAGCAACTCTCTGGAAAATCTGAGTTATGCACTTCCTTTAGGAGCCAATAATAACCAGCTAAGAGTAGCCTACAGCATTAGTGACAGCACCATCATTACCGAACCCTTCCAAGATTTAGACTTGGGCAGTTTCAATCGTTATTTGGAACTTAGTTATCGGCATCGGGTTTGGCAAACACCAACTCAAAGCATTGCTCTGGGCTTGGTTTTGAGCCACCAAAATACCCAGCTTTCATTAATGAACCAGGGATTTCCCACTCTCGCCCGAGGCTCAGATTTTGCAGGAGTAACCAAAATTTCTGCTCTGCGCTTTTTTCAAGAATATAGCGATCGCGGTAGCAGTCATGTGTTTGCTATTCGTTCTCAATTTAGCATTGGCTTGGATGCTTTTGATGCGACGAGTAACCCCGATGGTATTCCAGACAGTAGTTTTTTAATTTGGCTGGGACAGCTACAGTATTTACAAAAGCTTTCTTCTAATACCAATCTGTTGTTACGCTCGGATTTACAGTTATCAGACCGTGAATTAGTCTCCTTAGAACAGTTTGGTGCTGGCGGAGCGTTGAGTGTTCGCGGCTATGCTCAAGATATTTCTTTAGGAGACAATGGCTTTATTTTCTCGGCTGAATTAATTAATTTTTTGTGGCAAACATCTGAAAAGAAATCAACCCTAGAATTAAATCCTTTCTTTGATTTTAGTCGGGTTTGGAACTCGGATCGGCTAGCTTTAGATGATAACACTCTACTATCTTTAGGATTAGGGTTACAGTTTTCTCTTAAAGATCTGCTGACTGCGCGTCTAGACTGGGGCATTCCTTTAATTGA
>JBCCDL010000157.1:0-9657 GCA_039030815.1 Cyanobacteria bacterium P01_A01_bin.83
AACAACTGATTAATATCATATCCCAAGATAAAAATTGGTAACAGGTCGGTAATGGTTACGATAATATATTCTACTAGGCTTTTATGCCCTGCAACAAAGCTTGATGTATCTTGAAACTCGTGGTGCTTGAGATGAATTTTTTGCAGAAACTTGCGATGTAAAAGCCAGTGAGCAACATAAAAGCAAAAGTCAGCTAAGACTATCCTCATTAAGAACCAGGTAAAGTTTACTAATAAACTATTCCCTCTAGATGTTTCAGGTGCTAAGAAAAGAATTAATGTTACAGCAATCAAGCTTTTTGTTTCCCCCAAAACAACACCTTTTAATGTGGCAAGGGGAAACTTTTGCTGCTTAACTTTTTGAACTCTAGCAGTTAATTTTTCAGTTAACTGAAGATTTTTTTTAATTATGTTTTCGATTAAAAAGCCAATGCTATAAAAAGAAATAGAGCCTACTAGCCAATACAATAGTACTTGGGTACTAAATTTTTGTTCAGTGGTAGATAACAGCCAGTAAAAGACCTGCTGTAGTATAGTGCAGCTTAAAGCAACCTTGAGATAAAATTCGCATTCAAAACAAAAATCAATCAGTAATTTAATCATTATTTTGTCAACAATTAGTAACTGGAGTTTAGACTAAAAAAAATCGTCAGAGAACTTGAACTTCAAAAATTAGCTGAATATAGGTAAAATCAGGCATTAAGTTGAGATTAGCTCAAAAATGCCTGATACTAATTTAAAAAAATTTCGTAATCAACTATATCATTGTCTAGGCAATGGTAAAGATGTTTTGTTTGAACTAACTGAAGATTAATTTAACCCCTGGAAGAGTCGCTCAAAATTTTGGAACAGTTATTGCCACCATTGGCACTCCTACTTGTTTTCCCAAACCCCGTGGAAAATCTCCTGGTTGGCACAAAGGTAAAATGAGGACTAAAAAAACACGATATCCTATCGTTAAAAAGAGTAAAGGTCGATTTGAAAGTCAGAAACAAGTTGCAAAAAGGAGTAAATCAGCTTAACAAGTTCCTTGTTTTCGATCAATTAAGTTAATTTTTCGGAGCTATTCGTTTCTCAAGTTGACTATATATTCAATCTGTTTAGTCTAAACTCCAGTAGTAATCATAGTCCTCTATATTAGGCGATCCTACTGTGCTTAATGCTTAATTTTTGCTTATAGCCCATGTTTATTCCAAAGCATTACGATCAATTTATGAAAGATATGATGCGATCGCAAAGTTGATAAAATATAGAGATTAAGCTTTGATTGTCCTGTAAAACTAGTCTGAAACTAGCTTCTAAGATTTAGTTTGAATAAAAAATATAAGTTAATTTCTAAAATATGAAAAATTAGCTGTTGCTACAACGGTAAGAATCGATACTATTTTACTCAGTGGTTAAAGAGCTAGAGATTTCGATACGAGTAGGCGTGAAATAGTGTCATGTTGCATCATATCGCATTATCCCTATGGCTTTTATTGGTGACATAAGCTCTTTCCAGCTCAGTTTTTTAGTGGTTCGGTATTTCTGTTAGGTGATATTGGTAAAAGTTTCATTATCAGACCATTAGGGTTTCACTTTACCAGCCTACTTAATTGAGCCAGTAACAAGAATACTAATAAGAGGGCAATAGAAGTGAATACACGAAAGAGAATCAATCGTAGACTAGCTATTGTGGGTGGAGGCTTGACTGGAAGTTCATTTTTATCTTTTTTGATTGGAAAATTACGTCATAGTCAGCTCAAATGTAAGATGGAAGTCCACATTTTTGAGGGAAGCGGTGAATTTGGAACAGGTGTAGCCTATAAGACCAATCTTCCCGTGACCTGTATGTTGAATCAAACTAACGATGAGATGGGTTGGATCGCACCTGAAAATCCCAATGCAGGTCCAGAAAATTATCTGGAGTATCTGCAAGATAATGCAGCGAGGTTAGTAACAGAATATGATTGCTTAGATCGTGAGTCCTTAACAGACCCCAAAGGTTTCACTCCTCGTTTTATTTATGGGCAATATCTTAAGGCGGGATTTTCTAAGATTGAATCTTTGGCAAAACTTTTGCAGATACGTTTGATTAAACATGCAGTTTGTGTCAAAAAGATTCAAGTTATCGAGCAAGTGGCAGCTCTTACCTATCGGGAAAATAGTCAACTAATCACAACTGAGTTTGAAAATGTTATTTTGACGACAGGTCACTGGAATTCCTTATTTTTAGAAGAACTGTCAGAAACTGGTAGATTTTTCCCTGTCTACCCCATGGAACCTCTAAGAAATAAGGATATTTTGGCTGGAAAACGAGTTGCAATTATCGGGACTGGTTTATCAGGAAATGACGCAGCTTTTACCTTGATCAAAAGTGAAGTCGATCAAGCCATAATGATTAGTCGGCACGGTCGGTTGCGAGCTGTTAAATGTCCAGTGAGCAAGTACTATCGACGATTTTTTACCAAACAGACTGTAGATCAGATTGTTGAAGAACAAGGCTACATAAAATTACAGCAAGTCATTGATTTATTTCTGCAAGAGTATCATGTTGCCTTAAATACCCACAAAGCATATCAAAATCAACCACAGAACTTTGCAGGGGATACTTGGTCATGCCATATTGGAGAGAATTTCTATGTTGCTGACGATCAACCAGATGGTAGGGATTTTCTAACTCCTGAAGATCCGATAGAGCGTCTCAGATATCAAATTCGGGAAGCAGAAGACTGTCCTTCTGGTAAGGGTGTGCTGTGGCGCTCAATACTCGTTTCCTGTTACGAGAAAGTAGATGGTTATCTGGAATTTTGCGATTATGTTTATCAAAGAATGCAGGATGAGGATCAAGTTAAATTTTTTAAGGAGATATTCAAAGTAGGTATCAATTTTTATGCGGCGATGCCTTTGTCATCAGGAAAACAGCTATTGGAATTCTATGAACAAGGTAAGCTAAAGATTGCCTCTGGCTTTAAAAAGATTGCCTTTGATGTAGATGCTTGCTCCTTCAAAATGGAGCAGCATGATGGAAAAATTACCTATGTTGACTATGTCGTAGACGCCACGAATCAAACTACGAATTTAGACCGTCATCCACTTTATGGTCAGTTGATTGAGGACGGGTTAACCGTCACCCATCCCGCTGGTGGGATCTCAATTGAACTAAAAACTCACAAACTATTAGATCGTAATGGTTGTCCATCTCCTGTTTTAAGAGCGATTGGTCCAATTACCCTGGGTTCTGCTTACGCGATGAAAGCTTCTTATTCACTGGGAGATGTAGCCTCAGCTAAGTATCTTGCCGAACAAATACACGACGAAATTGCTCAAGAATTAACAGTTGCGATCGCTTAAATAGCAATTAAAAAGCCCGAATCAAACATATAGCTAAGATTAAATTCTGGATAAGTTTACTATGGTTTTTAGAAATTCAGAAACTGCATCCCTTCGTTCTGTTGTGGTAAGTAGTGGCGACCATTTCCCCTCAACATTATTACCCGAACATATTATCAATCAAACCATGGAGCAAACACATGCTGCTGGAGAGATGTTACTCCCCAATGTTGCCAAGCGTCAGCTACAAGATTTAACCAAACTGCTGTCACAATTAGGTGTGGAAGTTATCACTCCGCCCAATCAAAAAATTAGCTGTTCTCAGATTTACACTAGAGATCCCTTTATCGCGATCAACGATAAAATAATCCTCTCTAGAATGAAAGAAGAAGTAAGACGAGACGAAGTGGCTATTTTTGCCAGTCTTTTTTCTGACTCTGCAAAACTTTGCTATCTTCCAGAAGACTGCTTTCTTGAAGGCGGAGATGTTTTGCTCGATGAAGACTTTGTTTATGTTGGCGTCGGCAATCGAACGAACTGGGAAGCAGTAAGGTGGCTAATTCAAGAATTTCCCCACAAGAAAATAGTCCCACTCAAACTAAACGATGGCATACTTCACCTAGATTGTTGCCTTAACCTTTTTGGTGAAGATGGAGTGGTGATTTTTAGAGCAGGGATCGATGATCAAGAAGTTTTGCCAAGATTATCTCCTGTCAGGCGCAATTATATCTTTGTCTCAAAAAGAGAACAGACTCGCCTCGGTACTAATTTTCTCTGCGTATCAACCGAAACCATAATCTTAGGAGACGATACTCCATATCTCTATCAAAGTCTACGTCAGCAGGGACAGAATGTAATTACGATGAATTTTTCTCAGCCTTTGCTCTTGGGTGGTAAGTTGAGGTGCTGCTCTAATGACATAGAAAGATTCTAAACCACAACTGATCTTGATCTTGATGATCAACATAGTTAAGGAGAATGCATCATGGCACATCCAGGCTGGCTACGTACAGAATCACCATTTCATGCTGGAGAACTGGCAATTCAGGCTCAATTAGGAGTTCAAGACCATGTGAATCGGCAGGGAAGACGACTGATTCGCGAATCTCTAACCCCATGGCATCAAAAGTTTTTTGCCCGCCTATCTTATCTACCCGCCTATCTTATCTAATTGTCGGGACTTTGGATAAATCGGGTTATCTTTGGGCATCGATTTTAGTGGGTCAACCAGGTTTTATAACTAGTTCTGGCGATTGCGGTTGCGGTTGCGGTTGCGATAGCAAGTCGTCAGACTCAGCAAGTCCTGGGCATCGCACTTTACAAGTTGCGGCAAAACCTCTAGTAGAAGATCCTTTAGCAAATAATCTGGCACTGGGTATTGATATTGGCTTGTTGGGAATCGAACTTGGTAAACGTCGCCGTAATCGGTTAAATGGATCTATTTCAGTGAACTTAGTTTAGTTTAGCGACATGTGGCAAAGCGCCTGTGTTTGTCCGCATCTACTGCTATATTGCGTCGCAATTAAGTTTATTGAAGGCATTTAAACCAGAGGTGATGAACAGAAATCAATCAGAACATTTTTCTAGTGACATAGGAGCGAATGTTCCTAACGAATGCGACTAATTTAATGTTTCGAAATCAAAAAAATGCACAAACTTTGGCTAACAGCGCAAAATTTTCATTTTGAATTATTAAATTTTTCTTAAAAGTTCGTAATTTTAACTGGTAGCTAGAGAAAAAAATAGCATACCGTAGATTATATGATAGAAAAATAGCAAGTAATAGAGGTATCTAGCAAATAGTAATGTAACAATAAATTACTCAAGATATTGTTACGAAAGTCCATTCTATACCAATTAAAAGGACAAGAATTATGAATCAAGTTCACACTACAGTAGACAAATTGATAATTGATCATCAAAGTCCTGTTCATAATGAGAGAGACCATTTTTCATGGTCAAAGAAGATTTTAGACGCAATTTCTAACAATTGGTCAAGCAGAGCGCAAGTCAAAAAAGAAGAAATAGCTAATAACGTTTTTATACTAGAAAAAGACGACTTTTTAACTGATTTGCTACCGTTTAAAGACCATCCAGTTTTTACGGCAGCCAGTGATTTGGAAAAAAGAGACATTCTTTCCTGCGGTTATCTTGCTTACAATAACAAAACACTTGAAATAGAAAGTTCTTTGATCGCTCCAGCTTGTTTTGCTATTTTGAATGAGGTATACCCTGGGGTGGCTAATGACTTTTGTAAAAAAGTTATTAGTGAAACTCTTGTCGACGAGTCATTTCACATTCTGATAACTATTCGCGCTTCTCAAATTACCAAGCAATATAGAAATTTAGATAAATTAAATGTTCCTAAATCCAATTTAATCTCTAATATTCGCAAATTACAGTCAAGATATACAGAACCTTGGCAAAAGAAGACTATTCTATTAGCTACAGCAATTGTGTGTGAAGTTTTTATTGGTGGATATTTAAGATCTTTAGCTCAAGCTAAAAATATCCAACCACTTAGTCAGATAACTACTCATGCTCATATGATGGATGAGCTTTCTCATCATGCAATATTTAAAGAATTAGCCAAGTTGATCTATTCAGCAATGAGTCCCACAGAAAAAGAGTTTTTTGCCCAGGTTCTACCCTATCCTGTTTATTGGCTAGTTGATAATGATTTAGATCAGTGGGATTTGTTGCTGCAACAAGTTAATTTTCAACAAGGCACAACCATGCTTAATGATTATCGGAAAAACCTAAAATCTCCTCTGGAACAGGCAGATTTTTCAGCCTTAATTAAGTTAGGCAAAGAGTTAGGTATTGATGATATTAATACCAGAATTTTAGAATGTAAAGTATAAGTCTTATAGCATCTAATACAGTTATTCTAATTGTTCAAATAGAGCTGCCAGGATAGTATTAGAAAACAGAAATCCTTCGGGGTCACTGAGACGTAATTTGCTGGTTGCTATTAGATCTTTAGTTAAATCAAAATTAGTTAAATTGATTTTCTTGCCATCTACATCAATTATCTCAACCCATCCTTGATCATAGTAAGGTTGGAGACATGACCAGATTTGCTTTAGATTGGCGGGGAGAAACTGTTCTAGATTAATTCCCGCTGCTAAACGCAAACCCAGCATTAGAGTTTCCAGTAAGTAATCTGTGGCAGATATCACTGGCGCATTAATAATTGCTCCTGCTTGCAACCATGCGTAATATTCTCTGCGAGTGCGGGGACGACTAAATCGTTGACCGTCAACATAACTCGCGGCACCCATACCAAAAGCAAAGTAAGATTGGTTTTTCCAGTAAACTTGGTTATGGCGACACTGATAGCCTGGTTGAGCATAGTTTGATATTTCGTAATGTTCGTATCCTGCACCAGTTAGCATGTGTTGAGTCAGGCGATACATCTCGGCAGCAGTATCATCGTTAGGGAGAGGGGTTTTTCCTGGCTGATACTGTTTGCCAAAGGCAGTTACAGGTTCGAGTACTAAATCGTAGCAAGATAAATGCTGTGGTGCGATCGCAATAGCTTGTGTTAAAGATGACTGGCAGTGGTCTAAGGTTTGATGGGGTAAACCCGAGATCAGATCCAGGCTAAAATTATTAATGTTCAGTTGTTTAATGATCTCCACTGACTGCATCACATCTTCTAGAGTGTGCGATCGCCCGCAAACTTTTAATAACTCTTCATCAAAGGTTTGTACTCCTAGGCTAAAACGGTTGACCCCTAGATCCAGATATCCCCTTAACTTTTGCCGATCAAAGGTACCTGGATCGATCTCGATAGAGATTTCGGCATCACTAGCAATTCCCAACTTAAGCGCGATCGCCTTAACTATTTGCTCTAATTGCGGGGCAGAAAGTAACGAAGGAGTACCTCCGCCAAAAAATATGGTTTTTAGTGGTGTTGATGATGGTGCCGTAAGTTGAATTTCGTTGATCACAGCATTAAGATAATCTTGAACCATAGTTGAAGTGCTTTTTCCCTTGTCCCCCACGACTGAGATCGGAAAATCACAGTAATAGCAGCGGCGACGACAAAAAGGAATATGAATATATGCCGCAGTGGGTGTTGCTAAAGACGAAATGTCAAGAGAATTAAGCTGAGAATTTATTAAAGATATATTTTTAGTCATTACTAAATATTCCAACACTTTAAAAATTGTGTTGAGTTTGATTCACGAACTGAATAATATGTTCTTAATTAGCAAAGAGAAGCTTGCCAAAAGGTAATTGTAGAACATAGCTTCGCCCATAAGAGACTGTTTCGGGATAAAAGATTAAGGCAAAATTGTGCAAGGAGACGAGGATGGGGAGATGGGGAGATGGGGAGATGGGGAGATGAGGAGACAAAAAGATGAGATGGGTTTTTGATACTCTCTATTTCCTACTCGTTACTCATTACTCGTTACTCAATATCCTTAACGATTTAATGTTTACTTTATAAATACACTCTAAAACTAATCAGGGCAATATTAAGAACTGCCAGGAATTTTTTACACTATTACCAAGAATTTACTACAGTAAAGAAGAAATATATCCTATATCATCTTATTCAACTAAAATTATGGTTGATGCCATCATAATTGTCATTTGTATCATTGCAGCGGTAAACATCGGATTTGATAGTTTACAGTTGTTACCAAACGATATCCTCGAAGGGGTATCAAACATTGAAGCGTTACGCTTTGTGATTGCAGGATTCGCCACCATTATTGGTTTGGGGGTGGGAGTTGCAGTTCAGACTACCTATCGCCGTCTCGAAAAACAAATCCGCAGTACTAAGATTGAAATTCTGATCACTAGAGCGATCGGGTTAGTTATGGGCTTGCTGGTGGCGAACCTAATGTTAGCCCCAGTTTTTCTCTTGCCAATTCCCAAAGAATTGAGCTTTTTCAAACCTACTTTTGCTGTTTTGGGCAGCGTCATGTTTTCCTATCTAGGTATTGGTTTGGCTGATACCCACGGGCGAACTTTTCTGCGCTTAATTAATCCTAACAGTATTGAATCAATGTTAGTAGCAGAAGGCACCCTCGAAGCGATGCCCACTAAGATTCTTGACACTAGCTGTATTATTGATGGCAGGGTAGAAGAATTGCTCAAAACTGGCTTTTTAGAAGGACAGGTTTTAATTCCGCAGTTTGTGCTTCAGGAGTTACAAAACTTAGCCGATGCTAGCAATTCCCAGAAGCGGATTCGGGGCAGAAGAGGGCTGGATATCCTAAATCAAATGCAGGAAGATTATCCCGATCGCATTGTAATTAACAAGGCAGACTATGAAGAAATTGACACTGTAGATGCCAAGTTAGTCCGTTTAGCACAGGAAATTAGCGGGACTCTGCTGACTAACGATTACAATCTCAGCAAGGTGGCAAATCTGCAAAAAGTTCAGATCCTTAATATCAATGATTTGGCGCGTTCTCTGCGCCCTATTTATCTACCTGGAGACAATCTAGAGTTAAAAATACTCAAACAGGGTAAAGAACCCCAACAGGGTATTGGCTATCTTGATGACGGCACCATGGTAGTAGTAGAAGAAGGAAGCGACAGCGTGGGCGGAGAAATCCAAGTTGTAGTCACTTCCTCCTTGCAAACCTCGGCAGGAAGGATGATCTTTGCTAAACCTGATTTAGAGAAAGAATCTGAAAGTTATTCTAAAGCAGTTGGCTAGTTACAAATTTACTCCACAGATTCAATCCCAATTTTTAAAATCTGGCGTTGCTGATTTAAAGTATCCTACAAGGGGACAACATGAAACTAAAAAGTAATCTTAGGGTAGCTCCTAGCTGCACGCTGCAAGGCAGCGAAGTCGCGTCTAGCGACGCTTTCAAAGCTGAGTCTTAGCCTTCGGCTTGCTAACGCAACCGACTTGCTCCGCAACCGCTTTGTGCGCTCGAAGCTTCTTAATTAATTTATTTAGGAATCAAAATTATAGAATCATAACTCGATTCAGCAACGCCTTAAATCAACGTCTAAAATTCATATAATATCATTTCAGTTTTTAACCAAGACACATAATTTATTGGTTTTAGCTCTTAGCTTTTAGATTTTAGCTTTTAGCTATGAGTTATCTGCCTCAATCAAAAAGCAAACTGATATAAGACAAGAATTTCGGCAATCGGTTCATAAAAGTATGAATACTGGAAACCCCTACTATTTAGACATTACTCCTAATGTAGCTGATAAACATGTACGCTATATGGTTCAAAAAAGTCTTTCAGTGTCCCTTTTTCAAGCTTGATTGCACTTTTGTTTGGTAAAACTTGAGCTGAGTTAGCGGCAATACTTTGACCGATAGAAATAGTTGTATTTGATGGTCGTCTGCTATTGTTTA
>JBCCDL010000158.1:0-9600 GCA_039030815.1 Cyanobacteria bacterium P01_A01_bin.83
GGCATAAAAAATCCGCCTCGATAGCCGCCACCGTAGCTGCGATTACCTTCGCGATCGTCATTAGCCGAATTCATGGCAATTACAATTGCCACAATTGCCACTACCATCAGTAAAATTGAGGCAATTAAGATAATCCCAAAAGAGATCCGAATCAAATAAAACAGAACCCGCCAGACTTTCTCCCAAGTTTGTTGCCAACGCAATTGCCAATACTTGTTCCGTAGAATCGAGCGAAAGTTTTTGGGGAACAGATAAACCACATCACCAGATTCTGCTACCTGAAGATGTCCTCCCGCCTCACTTGCCAAAGCTAATAAACCTTGTTGCGCAAAATTTAGCTCTAACCCTGCCTGCGCCGCGACATCGCCCACGGTGACACGATAATCTAGCGTTTCAATTGATTTGACAATTTTAGGATCAGGAGTCATTTAGGGTAACAAAAAAGTGATACTTGCTTATTTATTATTTTATCGTTTTCGATCTTGTCGTTATGGGTGATTTCACTAATTTAATTTGGTTCTGGTATATTCTTCTGACATCAGGCTATTAATATTATTCCTTCAATATATATCTGCAATAGCGGGGTAACGCGGTTATGGGTTATATATGACTTATCAGTTGGTTATTAAGCCACATTGTCTCAAGCCGAACTCGCGTTATGTTATTAGCTGTAATTTCAATCCTATTATTAATTGGCAATTGGTTTTTTAGCGAATCTTTGGTGCTGATTCCGATAGATTTAATCATTCGCTTTGGTAATGGGATCTGGTGGGGGCTAGGTTTCATTATTGTGATCTTTCTTGCCTGGTGTGTTGGTGATGATTAAATAAGGAATAAGGAATAAGGAGTAAGGAACAAGGAGCAAGGAGCAAGGAGCAAGGAGCAAGGAACAAGGAGCAAGGAGCAAGGAACAAGGAGCAAGGAGCAAGGAGCAAGGAACAAGGAACAAGGAGCAAGGAACAAGGAAAAGAAATGAATTTACATTTTTAGGATGATTTTTGCCAGAAGCCTATTTGAGTCTGATCTAATTATCTTTCAGTAATAAATAGAATAATTTCCCATTACCGTTAATTAGTCCTGCTCTTTTTCCTGCCACCTCACCAGTACCTAAGAAGATATCTACCCTACCTGCGCCTTTAATAGCACTTCCCGTATCTTGATCTAAGACATAACGACTAACAATCTCGGTCTTAATTTCTCCAGTTGGTTGGACATCAGGAATGGGTGCCATAATTAAAGCCAATGCCCCAGGAGGCATCAAAGATTTGTCCGTAGCTATTGAGCGATCGCCTGTAACGGGAACTCCCAAGCTACCTGTGGGCGGCTTACCTGAGGTTTCTCGAAAGAAGATAAAACGATTATTACGGGGCAGATATTGGTCTAGCAGTTTCGGATTAGCGCTAAAGTAACCCAGTAGCTTCGGCAGAGTTAATTCGTCTTGGTTAAATACTCCATCTTTGACTAATTCTTTGCCCAAGCTGACATAGGGATAGTCAGTGGTACCATCATAACCCACAGTCATGGTTGAGCCATCGGTCATTTGCAGTCTGGCAGAACCCTGCACCTGCACTAAAAAAGCTTCTAGGCGATCGCTTAACCAGACTAGCTCTTCACCTTGTAAAACGCTCTGCTGACTCCCTAACCCATCTTTACCCTCTAGCTGTGCCCGAGTGGGGTGGGGAGTTGACCAGCTCTCAAAACCTGCTGGTTTACGATACAAAGGATAGCGATATTTGGCGGTACGAACCCGACTAGCAGTATAGCTAGGTTCAAAGTAGCCCGTAAACTCCACTGTCCCCTGACGGTCGGTACCTAAAGACTGATAAAAAACAAATTCTGACTCAACTGCCTGTTGAAAAGCGGCGGGAGAATCACTAGTCAATAATAACTCTTTAAATCGCAACAGCGATCGCCGAACTCGGTCTAAACTAAATTCCTTAGTTGCTGAGGATCGATAGCTGGCAATGGCTTTGGGAGTACTTAAATAGTAAAGACTATGATTGACTGCCTGTAATAAGTTATCTCGTTGCGTAGTATTCCAACCAGACAAAGATGCTTTGGATTTAGCATTGGGATCTTGATTAGTTTGCCAATGATCAACGGGCTTGTGGGACGATGTGCGATCGTTGTTACTTAGTTTGTCATCTAGTCCCACATTATTCAGATTTTGAGGTGATACTGGATGCAACGGAAAGGCATTAGCTAGCTGTTGCCATAAGGTAATAGTCACCAGACTCAAACCTAGTCCAAAACTAAAAATCAATTTTCTCATTATTGTCTAAATCTACTTAGCTACGGAGATCAAGTAATCTGCGGGGAGTATTTTGCTGTTCGGTGAGTTTCAAATGATGTTTAATCCCGACTAAGTTATAAATCAATAAGTTCCTAATGGCATTACCTTTGCTAAAGCAAATCTTGCCCTAAGCGTAAAGACTAGCAACGTATTCACCGTAGCCATTGTAAGGCAAAGTCTCTTTAATATCCCAGGATAAGCCAGGCCCAG
The DNA here is from genome assembly GCA_039030815.1 of Cyanobacteria bacterium P01_A01_bin.83. Taxonomy (GTDB): domain Bacteria; phylum Cyanobacteriota; class Cyanobacteriia; order Cyanobacteriales; family Xenococcaceae; genus Waterburya. Next base: position 2,504 of record JBCCDL010000158.1, read on the forward strand.
TACTAATAAACTTCTCGGTAGCTTGAGACCATCGTGGATGAGGTACTTCGGGATTGACGTTAGCTTCAAACTTATACTCATTAGAATCAAGAGTATTCCAATAAGTAGCTGGTTGTTCGGCTACAAACTCAATCTTAACGACGGATTTTGCGCCTTTAAAACCATATTTCCAAGGAGTTACCATTCGTATTGGTGCCCCATGCTGTTTTGGCAAATCATGACCGTAAATACCCACCGCAAAGAAAGCCAAATCGTTCGCCATCTCTTCAATTCTCAATCCTTCAGTATAGGGCCAAGGCAAGGAACCGATATGAAAACCTGGTCCAGTAGTAATTTCAGGGTCATAAAATGAGGTAAAACTGACATACTTAGCTTTAGATGTTGGTTCCACATCCGCCATTAGTGCTTTCATCGGAAAACCCAACCATGGTAAAACCATTGACCAAGCTTCTACGCAACGGAATCTGTAGATTCTTTCTTCCAGGGGAAATTTTTGTTTGAGATCGTCGATATCATAGGTACGGGGATTTTTAACCAATCCCGCCACTTCAACCTTCCAGTTTTCCGTAGGAAGTTTTTGGGCATCTAGCCAAATTCTTTTGTTGCCGCCAAATTCGTAAAAGTTATTATACTGTGCCGCTATTTTTTCCTCAGTAACAGGTCGTCCCACCTCTCGAAAATTGGGATTTTTGCTAAAGGATTTGATTTCTGGCAGGTTAATGCTTTTTTCTAATTCTGTGAGAGAGGCAGATTTACCCAGTCCTGAAGCTTGATTTTGACATCCAGTCAAAGGTAACAAGCTAGCACCAATACCAGCACCAATAAGAGTTTTAATAAAGCTACGACGGTTGTAGTAAAGTCGGGCAGGGGTAATCTGGTTTTCTGATATTTCCCAGGATTCTGGAATCCGAATCAAAGTCATTAGAGATAAATAGTAAATTAATAAGTTACAGACAAGTCAAGCAAACATTATCAATTGTAAACAACTATGATCGAGATCTCACAAGATAGTCTTCAGAGTGTGTTTGTAAAGTAAACATTAAACCGTAAAGCATTTCGAGTAATGAGTAACGAGTAACGAGTAAGAAATAGAGAGTATATATAAGCAACCTATCCTGTCTCCTCGTCTCCCAATTTCCCCGTCTCCCAATTTCCCCGTCTCCCCGTCTTCCCGTCTCCCATTCTCCTTGCCTTCTTACCTTAATCTTTTATTTACAAACAGCCTTTCATCGTTTGGTAATGGGTCTGAAACCCCGCCCTGAAGGGCGATTGTCTGGTTGACAATCAATTCAATTCGCTATATATTTTTAATACAGTGAATTAGTTTAACTATGTACGCCACGCAAAAAAACCAACTCAGACGACTTAGTAAGCAGGAATTTAATGCTTTGCTTGCCTTAACTCGTTTGAGTAAAAATCTTTTTAATGTGGCACTGTATGAATGTAGGCAATATTTTTTTTCTCAAAGAAAACGCCTGAGCTATGAGTCTAACTACCATATTTGCAAGTCTAACGAGAATTATCAGTTACTTAATACCGATATTGCTCAACAGACAATGAAGGTGGTAGATAGAAGTATGAGGTCTTTCTTAGGATTGCTCAAAGCAATATCTATTGGACGCTGTGAACAAAGACCGCAACTGCCTAGATATTTACCCAAACAAGGATACTTCCCTCTGATTATTCCTCGAATTAGACTCAAAGATGGATGCTTTGCTGTACCTATGTCTCGCGAGTTTAAAAAGGTATATGGCGAGGTAAAAATCCAACTGCCCGAAAGACTTAAAAACAAAAAGATTAAGGAGGTACGAATACATCCAAAGTACTCAGCTCGATGGTTTGAGATTGAGTATATATATGAAGACGAAAAAATAGAAACGTCTGTAGATCCTAATAAAGCTATTGCTTTAGACTTGGGAGTTGACAATCTTACTGCTTGTGTCGATAGTAACGGGCATCAATTTTTGATTGATGGAAAACGTCTTAAAAGTATTAATCAGTGGTACAACAAACGCAACGCTCAATTGCAATCAAAGAAAGACAAGCAGGGTATTAAATCGTTTACCCACAAGCAAGCACGACTCTGGAGATGGCGTAACAATTGCGTTCGTGACTATTTGAATAAAGCAGCAAAGATAATAATCGATCACTGCTTGAACCATCAAATAGGCAAGTTGATAGTTGGCTACAACCCAGGTATTAAGCAAGAGATTAATATTGGACGCTCCAATAATCAGAACTTTGTTCAGATACCTTTTTGGCAACTGAGAAGAAAGCTTGAAGCACTTTGTTCTCGGTATGGTATTGAATACACAGAGCAAGAAGAAAGCTATACAAGCAAAGCTAGTTTCTATGATCGAGATGAGGTACCTGTTTACAACGCCGACAATCCTACCAAGTATAAGTTTTCTGGTAGAAGAATTAAACGTGGGTTGTATAAAACAAAAAGTAAACATCTTTGTAATTCCGACATTAATGGTAGTGCCAATATTTTAGCTAAACGTATACACAGACTGGATTACCAGCGAGTGAGTAGCGGGTTTTTGGCGAACCCTCTAAGGATAACTATCTCTTAGGAATCCTCGCACCTTCAGGTCGAGGAGCGTCAAAGTCTTTCCTTGTTCTTCTTTCCCCATCCCTGTTTTAAAATCCTTGAACAATGGTTCAGACAATTTTTTAGAAGAGAGAAAAAAAGCTATCCATTCCTTATTCCTTAAATATTAGACAGGCACAAAAAAACCAAATGTAATATATGTTATCTCAGATCTTAACCATCTAGTGAGAACATCAACAATGCATTTTAAATATTCAATCTTAAAGCAAATGATTATCAAAGGAACACCTGAAAATGATAACTTCGTAGGGACTGCTCTAGATGATTCTATAACTGGTGCAGGAGGAGATGATAAGATCAACGGTGGTTTAGGAGATGATACTTTACTCGGCGGCATTGGCGATGATCGTATTAGATTTGATGCAGGGCAAAAAGTAGTAAATGGTGGACCAGGAGATGATTTTCTCTTTCTCAATTTTAGTAATGAGTCAGAGGATTTTGTCTTCACTTATAATCAATTTGAAACAGCTAGTCCCACGGTCGGCGGTGTGCTTGACGGGACTGAAGTTCAAGGGATCGAACAAATCAGCGTTACTTCAGGGTCGGGTGATGATTTAATTGATATTGCCGTAACTAATATTGGTGGGCGCATAACTAGTGGAGCAGGGAATGATTTAGTAGTTGGCGGTAGTGGAGATGATCTACTAGAGGGACAAGCAGGAGATGATACTTTTTTTGGTGGTCCAGGAAATGATGAAATTGTTGGCGGAGCATTAGGAAACGATGCTGCGGTTTATGTCGGTCTAGCTTCTGACTATGAAGTAGCCATTGACGACGACGGTGCTGCTACAGTTACGGGAGTAGCTTTAGAAAATTTTCCCGAAGAAGATGCCGATCTTAGTGAAGCAGAAGTCTTTACCGATAATCTGACGGATGTCGAAATTATTCTCTTTGATGATGGAGAGATTATTGTCGAAACTGGTGAGTTTATTCCTTTTCCACCTGATGCTGAAGAAGATGAGGAGGATGAGGAAGATATTGTTAATGGGTCAGCTAGTGCCGAAATTGATCCAGATGAAGAGATAGAGGTATATGAGTTTTTTAGAACTGACACTCAAACTCAGTTCTTCACTACTGACGAAAATGAGCGAGATGAAATTTTAGAAAATCTACCCCAGTATGAACTCGAAGGAGTTTCTTTTGTGGGGGCGGCACCGACCGAAGAGGGAGAGGATATCACTGGTCAAACTCCTGTATACCGCTTCTTTAACAATACTTCAGGAGTACATTTGTATACTGCTGACGAGAACGAAAAAACTTTTATTGAAGAAAATCTGGACAACTATACCTTAGAAGGAACTCCTTACTATGGTTTTGATGCTCCAGGAGAAGATACAGTTCCCGTCTATCGTTTTTATAATGCCTCTTTAGACGCGCATTTTTATACTATTTCTAGTACAGAACGAGATTCGTTTATTGAATCTCCTGATTATCAAACTGAGGGTGCTACGGATGGTATTGCCTTTTACGTTGAACCCCCTTCCGACTCTTAAAACTATTCATCAAAGTTATTGTTAATTGCCCCCGAATTTAATTAATTTGGGGGATTTGAAATAAGCGATGCAGCGCGCACATGCGGCTAAAGCCTTTGTTGGGGGTTTCCCCGCAGCACGCGAAGCGTGCAAGCGTCGCGCTTACGCGACTTCGAGCTTCGCTCGTGCAGCGACACAGAGCCTATCGGCTCAAAGCTGCTTCGCAGCGCTGGCGCGTCAGCGCCGTTCAACAAAGGCGCTTTGTCACGCCGCATGTAGCGATCGCTACTTCTGATAATAGAATTCAGTACTATTTTGTTTCCGTAGAGCGACATTATATGTCAGAAAAATGTCGACTGCAAATATACCACATAAGATCTTCATAATTTAAGGAGAAATTTCATGAGAACATTAATGAAATATTTTATGTGTTAAGTCTCAAAATAAATGATTATTAACGGAACACCTGGAAACGATAACTTAATAGGAACTGCTCTAGATGATTCTATAACTGGTGCAGGAGGAGATGACAGGATCAACGGTGGCTTGGGAGCTGATACGCTCATCGGCGGCATTGGCAATGACATTATTAGGTTTGATGCTGGTCAAAAAGTGGTAAACGGTGGACCTGGGGAGGATCAGATCTTTCTCAATTTTATCAATGAGACAGAAGATTTTATCCTTACCTATAACAACCAACTGGAACCGATTAGTATTACAGAAGGCGGCATCCTCGATGGTACTCAAATTTCAGGGATTGAGCGAATCCTGGTTACTTCAGGTTCGGGTAATGATGTCATTGATATTGCCGTAACTAGTGTTGGTGGGCGCATAACTAGCGGCGCTGGTAACGACTTAGTGGTTGGCGGTACAGGAGATGATCTGCTGGAAGGAGAAGCAGGTGACGATACTTTCTTTGGCGGAGCAGGAAATGATGAAATTGCTGGTGGAGCAGGAAACGATGCTTCGGTTTATTTTGGGCTTCGTTCGGACTATGAAGTAGTGATTGAAGACAACGGTACTGCGACAGTTACAGGGGTGGCATTAGAAAATTTTGAAGCTGGTGCCGACCTCAGTGAGGCAGAAATCTTTACTGATAGTCTGACGGATGTCGAAATTGTTCTCTTTAATGATGGAGAGATTATTGTCGAAACTGGTGAATTTGTTGCTTTCCCATTGGAAGATGCAGATTTACCTGTGTATGAATTTTTCAGAACCGATACTCAAACTCAGTTCTATACCACTAGCGAAGTAGAGCGAGATTTTATTGTAGAAAATCTACCTCAATATGAACTGGAAGGAACCTCATTCTTCGGTGTAACACCTCCAGAAGTAGGAGATAATCTTGCTGGTCTTACTCCCGTATACCGCTTCTTTAACACAAATTCAGGAGTACATCTTTATACTGCTGATGAGAATGAAAAAAACTTTATTGTAGAAAATCTGGATAACTATAGCTTAGAAGGGACTCCTTACTATGGTTTCGATGCTCCAGGGGACGATACAGTTCCCGTCTATCGCTTTTATAATGCCTCTTTAGACGCACACTTTTACACTATTTCCACCGCAGAAAGAGATTCATTTATTGAATCTCCTGATTATCAAATTGAGGGTGGTGCTGAAGGAATTGCCTTTTACGTTGAACCTGCTTCCGAGTTATAATACATAACCTTAACTTGTCATCAATGCCTAATGACCAACGCCAATTTAACCAAAACAAAGTTCTGTATCTGGATATGGAAAAATTCACACCCAGATACAGAACTTTGACTAAATCTTGCCAAAAGGTTTGCCGTATTTGCTCCAATTCTCTTTATTAAAGGGGCTTTGCCATCTTTTAATTAAGGCACTCTCTAGTCTCAATCTTCCCGTTCTATTTTCTGGGGTATCATGCCAAAATGCACTACAAATCTTGACTTCTAAATCATACTTGCGGTGCAGTTCGATATAGTTCATCACATAGTCTTTGCAGTCATGGGTTCCATTCCATCTTTGTTTTGCTGTCTGCATCGTTTCCCCCACATATAGCAGCAAGGGCATGGCATTATCAATGATGAAGTAGATACAAATCCTTTCTTGATGTTCCCGCATCCTGTAAAACTGAGCATTATGAAGCTTGAGTTCAAAAGGATTGATAAAATCACTGTCGCAATGGCTTTTTGGGGGATCAAATAGGCTAGTTTGCTGAGGCGGTTCAGTGTTTAGGGTGTACTGTTGATGCTTATATATTCTGGCTTTCCACTTAAGTAAAGCATCTTTACCCATCAACTCTTGGGGTTGCTCTACTCTGTAAGAGGTTCTAGCTTCAAATAACTTAAATTGCTTGCTCACGTTCGGTAATATTGTCTGTCAAAGATGTCAGGATATCACAGCAGAAAAGACAACAGTTAAATATAGACTTTTATCAATGAATGATTAATAATTGATAATTAATAATTGTTTAATTCGGTTTAAGTAGGGGCGAACCTTCGCCTGCTTGGTGCGCTTGCTTTATGCCGTCTCACGCCATAAAGGTCGCATCCGCTTTGTCGTTCACGAAACGGACAACTCACGATTTTGACGAGCGACCCCGCGTCGGCGTAAGACGCAAGACAAAGGGCTTGCCCGCATGTACGCGCGAGTCGTGACGGAACGTCAAAATCCGTGTCCTCGAAATAATTAAATCATTAATCCTTATTTGCAATACATGCGGCAACGGACGATAAAGCCTGCGACGATCTTGACGTACGTTCAGATCGTCGCCTTAGCAAGGACACGGTGTCGGAGGTCTCCTCCGACACGTGAGATGTCCGCGGCGACTTGCAACTCTTCGAGTTGCGCCTGCGTGCATTCATTATTCATTACTCATTATTAATTTTTGAAGTTCCTGATTTTGGTGGGCAAGGATCTTTACCTGAAACGAAGTTCTATCCTAATCATAATTTGCCCACCCTACAAAGCGATCGCACTAGTTTGCCCGATGATATTGAGCAAGCTATTGAAAGCGATAATTTCAGTCCTTTAACTCCACC
>JBCCDL010000159.1:0-9553 GCA_039030815.1 Cyanobacteria bacterium P01_A01_bin.83
AAATTAAACCAGCTAAACATTTATTAAGCTGTTGTTTAATTAAAGACTCATCTAAATTACGTCCGATGAATACCAGTTCGTTCTTCGGTTGAGTTGTCCAATCATCATCTTGCAAATCGTAGCGAGGTCCACTAAGTTGAAAAATATGTTTGGCAGGACTTTCTTTAAACCATAAGATTCCCTTAGCACGAAAGATATTGTTTGATAATTGTTCTATTAAAAAATGTTCAAATTTCTCAATTTCAAATTGGCGATCGCTCTCAAAGGAAACGAAATTAAAACCATCATTAGCTAAGTGATTATTAAAAGCAGATTTATCCCGTCGAAACCCAGAAATTTCAGCTTGATAGTTATCTGCTTGAGTCAAACCAATATCCAAAATTAGCGGTAAAGGTACTTTGCCATATTCACTCTGTAATATCCTAAATCCTGGCTTGATCTCGCTAATAAATGCTTCTAAAAAGGCAATTTTTGACTCATTAGCTAAATCGATCTTATTCAAAATTACCATGTCGCCGTATCTGATTTGGCTTAATGCTGCCTCGCTAGTAAAGTGTTCGGCATCAAAAGCTGCTGCATCCACAACGGTAACTACGGCATCAATACGAGTTAAAAACTTTAATTCCGTTCCTAAAAAAGTTAAAATAATTGGCAACGGATCGGCTAATCCTGTGGTTTCTATTACTAAATAATCTACTTTCTCTTCTCGCTCTAAAACCCGATAAACTGCATCTACCAAACTGTCATTAATGGTACAGCAGATACAACCATTATCCAGTTCTACCATATCCGATTCCACTGAGATTAGTAGTTGCTCGTCAATATTAATATCGCCAAATTCATTGACTAATACCGCTATTTTTAGATTATCTTTGTTTTGTAAAATTTGATTGAGTAAAGTGGTTTTGCCGCTACCTAAGAAACCAGTAATTATCGTTACTGGCATTCCGCTTTTAGGTAAAGATGGCAGGACATCGGACAGGCTAAAGTTTAGACGAGTCATAATTTTAGGTTAGTTCGTCTCGGAATGTTTTGATAATGATTATCATTTTACCTCTTTTTGAAGCGAGGCAATGGTTCGGTTTCCTCGGCTTATTCCACTCGCTTGTTGAATTTTATTCTCTGGCATCAAAAAGTTTTGTGGGCAAGCCGTCGATACTTTCTAAATTATTTTTTCGCTGATATTGCTCGATCCCCGATCGCCCTTTTTTCGCAGCCCAATCAATTAGAGTATCTCGTTCTTCTTTAAACTCGTAGATCGGTACACCAAAACCACAGGAAGTCTGTGCTAATTCGATGTTGAGTAAAATTATCTGTCTTTCGCCAGGTGTTTGAGGAAATAGAGAATGTAATTCCTCCCAGCGCGAGCTGTCTTGATTAATTACCTTGCCTCTGCCGTACAATCTTAAAATTAGAGGATTTTCGTTAAAACTACAAAACATCACTGTCATTCTGCCGTTTTCGTGGAGATGGGCAGCAGTTTCGTTACCACTACCTGTCAAATCCAAATACGCCACAGTACGCTCGTCAACACAGCAGAAGGTATCAATACCTTTAGGAGATAAATTAATCCTGCCCGAATTGGGCGCGGTAGCGGTAAAAAAGATTTTTTGCTCGGAAATAAAAGCTTGTAACTCATCATCAAGGCGATCGTAAAATTTTGCCATTGGTTCTCAAGTATTATTTTGTTGAATTAAGCAGATATTGTTCGAGATCGTCGAGAACAGCGTTTGCTGCTAGAGGATTAGCAACCCCCCAAGTCCAACCATCTACAGGATATACTTGCCCATCCCGAACTGCTTTAAGCTTTTTCCACAGAGGTTTATTTAATAAATCATTTAACATTTGGCGATCGCTATCATTATAAATAAGCACAAACAAAACATCGCCATCAATTAGTTCTAACCTTTCTTCCGAAATAGCATCGATTGTACCGCCTGGTTTGTTTACAGTTTGAGATTGAGGACGTGGTAAACCCAAATCTGATGACAAAATTGAGCCTGAAAAGGAATTAACCGTATAAGCTTCAGTGCCATATTCATCGCTAATGTGAGCTACAGATACAGTTTTATTTGAGTAGCTATCGCCTAAAGCTGTTTTTAGTTCTTCAATTCGGCGATCGTATTCTGCTATGAGTTGTTGTGCTTTTTCTTGTTTGCCTAATGCGGTTGCTAAATAATTAGTATATTTTTGCCAGTCGGCGTTAGGAGATTCAATAATATCTTGAGGAGGTAAAAGAGTCGGAGCGATCTCAGACAAAAGAGGATAGGTGTTTTCGTGAAAATCCCAACCCAAAATTAGATCAGGTTTTAATTGGGTAATTCTTTCTAAACTTGGCTCATAATTTATACCGACAATTTCCATTCCTGCAACTTGTTTGGCTAGATAGGGTGGAAATTCATCTTGTATCCCAGTAACAGGGGTAATGGCGATTGGTTTAAGATCGAAAGCCAGCAAATTAGCCAAAGGCGTTGTGTATAGGGAAACAATTCTTTGAGGATTTTCGGGAACACAAGTTTCACCCAGAAAATGCGCGATTGCGAAGCTAGCGGTCGGCATCGCTTGGCAAGATCTAACAGAATCTACTGCTGTTTGATGTGGTTGGGTATTATTTCTATAACAGCTAGAAACAGCTAGCAAAATAATTGTGACTAAGAAGATTGCTATAAATCGATAGGGGTTTAACCGTTTACCGTTTGTTCGTTGTTCGTTGTTCATTGTCAATTGTTGAAACTCGTCTTTATCGACTGCTATTACAGCTTTCTCAATCGCAACCTGTAGTTGATTCTGCTACCCTAGATTTATTGACACGCTCGTTACTCAAACTCAAGCGATTGCCAATGCAGGACAAGCAAGTTTGTTAGAAATAAAAAGAAATTGGAACAAACAGATGAATCAGCATTCTCAAATTCCCAATTTAGATGTAAGAGAGCGTTCTAGTGCTAAAATGCGCGAAATATCCATGATGTTTGATGCTCAAATTTTAGTATTGGATGAATTAATTACTAAAGTAGAGTCTCAAAATAGTCATAATTCTGTTAATACTTACAGACAAGAACGAGGAAAGCGTTTGTTCGCTTCTCTTCAGCAAGAAACAGAAAATTAATTATTTTCAAATTTTAATCGTGTTAAAAAATTCACACAGAAAACCCTAGTTTTGCTTGAAATGAATAACCATAATTTGCTACTCGCTACTTCTCGAACAGTTAACTTAACAATTGCTAGTTTAAAACTAGATGCGACTTAAAATTCCCAAGACACCGAACCAACTACCGTAAAGGGTTCGCCTCGAAACAGAAATAACTCTCCTCCATCAGAAGCACGAAAATAATCGGCATCGAACAGATTACGAAAATTGATAGCTGCATTTAAACGACCGCGACGATAGTAAAGCGCAGCATCGGTGCGTAAGTAATCATCTAGTTGAAAAGAGTTATCTAAATCCCCTTCTCTTTCGCCGATATAAAATAGACCCAAACCAAATCCCAAACCTTTTAAACTTCCTTGTTGTAGTTCGTAAGTTGTCCAGATGCTAGCCTGATTTTCTGGTACGTTTGTCAGTCGGTTTCCTTCAGGGATAGAATTATCTTCCGTAACGACCGCATCGGTGTAAGCATAAGCAAGAGTCACATTCCAACCAGGTAAAATTTCTCCCGTAACATCTAGTTCTATTCCCTGGCTGCGTTGTTCTCCTGTCTGGATGGAAAAATCAGGATCGACAGGATTGGGAGTAGTGACATTGGTTTTCTCAAGGTAGTAACCTGCTAAGGTAGCAGAAAGTCGATTATCTAACCAGTCGGTTTTAACACCGATTTCATACTGAGTTCCCTTAGTGGGTTCAAATGCTTCTCCTGACAGACTAGAACCAATCTCTTGAACGAAAGAACGACTGAAGCTAGTGTATAAAGCAACGCGATCGCTTGGCTGATAGACTAAACCTACGCGAGGACTAAAAGCACTATCATCTTGGTCGTTAATCTCAATTTCTTCCTCTTCCGTTCTTAGAGAAATCCAGTCAAAACGTCCCCCAATTAATAGCTTGAGATTATCTAGTAAGTCTACTTGGTCTTGCAGATAAAGACCGTAAGCGGTTACAAAATTTTCATCGGCAAAGGCAAAAGCAAAATCATCTGGTCTGGGTACATCATAGTTAGGATTGTCGATATCTAAGTTGGGAACAGCAGCAGTATCAAAAGTAAAAGAATCTTCCACACGATTAATATCAAAGCCAAAGAGAACTTGATGAGAAATAGACCCTGTATCAAACTCTCCTATTACGTCGATATTGCCATAATAATTGTCTTTGGTGAATTCGCGGTCATCAGCCTCTAGTTCGATAAAGCGATCGTCTATTAAGGATAATGGTGATGCTCCTCCATCTTCCACATCACTAATAGCAGCTGAAAAATTATTACGGAGTTGCCAGCGATCGCTAAATTGATGACTAAAAGTATAGCCAAATTTTTGGGTGGTAAAATCTTGAAAGGAAAAATCGGGATAGCTGGGATAGAAATCTCTCGGCGGTTTACTACCATCACTAAAGATAAAAGATTCATCTTCGGGCGGATCGCCATCGTAGTTGATATATTCATAATTTAGGCTGAGTTTAGTCCTCTCCCCAATATCAAAAGCTAACGAAGGTGCAACAGTAATAATGTCTGACTCAGCAAACTCTTGAAAGCTATCCGAGGTTTGATAATTGGCGATCAAACGATAAAGTACGCTTTTATCTTCATTCAACGGACCAGATAGATCTACTCCAGGCTGAAAGAAATTACGGTTTCCCGCTTCAAAAGAAAGTTCATAGAAAGGTTCTTCTAAAGGCTGTTTAGTAACGACATTAATAATACCCCCAGGCTCTAAATTACCAAACAATACCGAACCAGGTCCTTTTAAGATTTCCACGCGATCTGTTGTACCAATAGCAGATAAACCAACGCGATCTGTATCCCGAAAACCATTACGAAACTGTTGGGCTTGCGAAAAACCTCTAATAATAACGCTACCTGTAGGCACATCGGCAAAACCGCCATTATAAACCACGCCACTAACTGTTTCTGTGGCTTCAATTATTGTTTCTATATTACGATCTTCAATTACCTGTTGCGGCACTACCTGTATCGACTGAGGAATATCCCGCAGTGGTGTATCTGTCCTGGTTGCGGTGCTGGCATTGTCTACAACATAATCATCGTCTTCAGCTTGTCCTGTAGCAATAACCTCTATTTCCTCATCTGCCTCTTGTTCTGCCGTAGTTCCATCAGGAGTAACACTTAAAACCAAATCTTCTCTTCCCGTAACTACTTCCGCGTTTGGTGTTTGATTTACTCCCGTAATCCTGACTTGAATACTATTTTCCTCACCTTCGTTAACCGTCACCTTGCTAATTCCTGGTGCGGGATTGAGTTCGGTTACGCCATTGCGAATCGAAAATGCCAAAGTTGTGTCTAAAATATCGATTACCAAATCGTTCCCGACCGGCACAATCAACGGTACTAAGCGTCCCGAAGGCATGCCGCTAGGCTTATCGCTTCCCGCTACGGTTTCCAAAACTAACTCTAACCCCGATTCGGTTTGAATTACCTCAACTCCCGTAACCTGCGTCACATCGCTTTGCGCTAGCAAATCCGCAGCCGTAAATCTCCTTGTCTCTTTGTCTCCCAGTCTCCCCGTCTGGGCGCCAACGGGACAAACCCAAACTAAACTCGACACACCTGCAACGGATAACAATACTGATAATAATTTCATTCTTGCTCCTCAGACTCGACGGATAACCGTCTTATTTAGAAAAATTCTTAATAACTAATGAAGAGTAGCTTATAGAAATCAAATACCCTTTGTCTGCTAAAAATCCGCACCCGATTACTAAAAATCCGCTTTTTGGTATCGCCAGACAATTATTGTAAAAATTGTCAGTTTAGGTTTATGTTTATTTGCTATCTGCTACTGCGAAGCGAAGCGAGTCCTTTAGGGTTACTTAACTTCCCTGCCATACACTGACTGGGGGTAATACCAAATCGACCTTTAAAAGCTACAGAAAAGTAGCCCATATTGTTATAACCAACCTTGGTTGCTACCTCTGCAACAGAATACTTACCCTCTCGCAATAGCATTTCTGCACAGTCTAGTCGTTGCTGCGCTATGTAACCCACCACAGTGTCATTAAATAATAACGGAAAACCTTTTTGCAAAGTGCGCTGACTTACTCCTACTTGCTGCGCTAACTGGGGTAGGGATGGTGGATGCTCGAATTGCTTTGTCAAAATATCTTTAGCCTGATGCAGAGCATTAACTGTTTTGGGCTTCAGCTTAGGTGAAGATTTTGTTTGATGCGAATCTATCGTAATTAAATTGAGGTACAACGCTAGCAATTCAAATACTTTTGCCTGTAAATACATCCGCTTTACCGCACCGCGATAGGGGGCATTCCACAACTGATGAGCTAGCGATCGCATTGCTGGGGTTACTGTAGGATAAAATGAAAACTTCCAATCCGAACCTTTATACAGTTGCTTTTGGAGAGCTAAAGGAAACTGCATATCTGATAAATGTGACTGTAGCACTTCTGGTTCGATTTCTACATTTACTTTGACTATACTCTGATTAGTTTGATACTCATTCACATACGCAGGAGAAATGCCACTTCCTGAGAAATAACTGCGTACTTCATTAAAAGTTGGGTAGACATCACAGTATGAATAACCCGACAACAAAATCATTATTTGAAACGGATGTTCGTGAACTGGGGTTTTGAGCTTAAAATTGCGATCGTATTGACCATCGAAGAAGTTTAAAGACACTCCAGGAAATAACTCTATATCGCGACTGTAGCCCCTACCTAAAAATTCGGGTACTCCCGTCAAGATTTCAAAATCATCCAACACCAAATTGTTAGATTGGGGTTGAGGTGTCTGCTGGTGTAATTCCCTCCAGTCTGCTTGGCTGAGAATGAAGCTCATGAGGTATCTTGGGGATTATTGCGATTAAGTTGCAATAATTTTATCATGGTGTTTGTTACTAACTGACATATGCGCAGTACTTACCAAAAACTAGTGTTTCGGGTCGTTAGTCGTTAGTGGAGTCCCTACTATATGAGTCACAAAGCGGCTTTGTTACTACATGCGGGACAGGAGCTATCGCTCCAAGTCGCGCCGCTTCGCGACGCTTGCACTCCCTAGCGGTGCTGTGCCCTTTGTTACTTCCTACCAATCATAAATCAACGAGTGCGTAACATCAGTTATTAAGGAGCGACGCCTGCGGCTGGCTGAGTCCTACGGACTTGCTTGGCGATCGCAATCGCTACAAAAGATTTTTAAAGTGATCAAAAATCTGCAAAATCCAAGAAGTGTTACAAAGAGATTTATAGCAAATTGACAATTGTGCGAGAACGATTATCATTATTATATAAGAGAAAACATTAAGAGTACCTATGAAAGTCCCTTCCTTCTTGGCAAGTAACCGTAGAGCTATTGTTTCAATAATCTCTTTACTAGCAATTTCTAAATCTGGTAATGCTGTCGAAACTACTAAGCTACAAACACTCCCAACCAAAGAATCTTTTAGCCCTAACCAAACAACACCAAAAGAATCCCTCAAAGCCTGTGTCCGTCATCCCAAAGTGGCTCGATATTTTTGCGCTGAAGCTCAACAATTACAGAATGTTCGGAAAAATATCCCAGAAATCGATCCAGTAGCTCGCCCTGAAGATGCTTTATTAAATGTTACTGATGAAGAAAGTGATACTGCTGTAGAAATATTCGGTTGTGATTGTATTGCATCAATTAATTGTTTGCGTCGTCTTCGCAATCAATTGCCTTAATTAAAGCGATTAGACTTGCGCCTAGCAGAGCGATGCCTACGGCTAACTTCGTAATCGCATTTGCTCAAAACTCTAAAATACTATTTGATAAAATCAATATAGCTATATATTTAAATAGCATCTCTATGAACTCAAGTCAAATTCGCGACGGAGGCAAAAAACTACATAGACCAATTAACGCCAGACAAGTTAATTCTTGTAATAGATTTTCTCAAGGATTTACAAGAAGAGGATGATGTAGAGGCAACGGAAGAATTATTAAATATTCCTGGTTTTGAATCTGCTTTTAAAAAAGCCAACCAACAAGTAAAAGACGGAAAAACTAAAGATTGGCGTATGATTCGAGGCGATGTATAAAGTTCGATTATCTTTGGAAGCTGAAAAAGTTTTTGCAAAGAGCGATTGAGTCCTAGCCAAAAAACTAGCAATATGTTTTAAAA
The DNA here is from genome assembly GCA_039030815.1 of Cyanobacteria bacterium P01_A01_bin.83. Taxonomy (GTDB): domain Bacteria; phylum Cyanobacteriota; class Cyanobacteriia; order Cyanobacteriales; family Xenococcaceae; genus Waterburya. The sequence continues at coordinate 8,260 of JBCCDL010000159.1, forward strand.
ACTTAGAAAACAATCCTCGCTCTCATCCTAATATTAAGCCACTAAAAGGTTCTTATTCTGGATATTATCGCTACAGAGTTGGAGATTATCGAGTTGTTTATGCGATTGAAGATGATTTGGTTGTAGTTAATGTAATTATTATTGCTCATCGTAGCATGGTTTATAAGTAATTCTGTGAGTTATCTCTTTTTAATGCCAATCTATTTTGAAATAGATTTTTCCAAATCGCGATCGCATAATCCACGAGCTTCTAAATAATATAGTATTGCCTCAATCGGGTCTGGTGCTTCGCATATAGCTAGCCGTAAGGCATCGTGCTTATTTATAAACGATTTTAGTATGAACATAGAAATTACATCTGCCAGTGTTACTGATAAATCAGTCATTAGACAAATGATGGAGCTTTATCAGTATGATTTTTCAGAATTTACCAAAGCAGATCTTAACGAACATGGACATTTTGGCTATCCTTATTTAGATAACTATTGGGTGGAATTAAAGCGTAATCCATTTTTAGTTAGAGTTAACGATAAATTAGCTGGATTCGTATTAGTGCATCAAAATACATATTTTCAAGACAATCAATATCATCTAGCAGAGTTTTTCATCTTGCGAAAATATAGGCAACAGGGAATTGGTCATCAGGTTGCATTTAGTATTTTTGACCTGCTACGCGGAGGCTGGGAAATTTATCAAGCCCACACAAATCTTGTGGCTAAAAAGTTTTGGCAAAATGTAATTCAAGAATACACAGCAGGTACTTATACCGAAACTGTCATGGAAAATGATGGATGGAATGGTATCATACGCTGTTTTGACAATACAAAATTTCCATCTTAGTTTTTTAATCAAAAATATTAGACTATAAAACGAATGTAAATAATGTCAGTGTTAAATCATTGCATTTGTTTCGGCTTAGGTGATCGCTTTCAAGTAAAAAATCGCTCAAACTTTATTTGTCAGACCAAAAAGAAAAATAGTTATTTTCTATTAGTCTTCACCATTACCGAATCGATATTTTAATTCTGGTATAGTTATAATATATCAGCAAATATTGGAGTTCCTGACGTGCTAATTGCTGCTACTGCAAAATACGAGAATTTGACTTTAGTAACTAGCAATACCAAACATTTTTCTAGAATTGAAGAACTCGAATTGATTGATTGGAGAGAATAGTATTGGGTAGCGATCGCCTGAACTTTCAAAAATTATTCGTCAAAGCGATCGCACTTATTTACAATTTTGTCGGGTTGGGCGCATCACCATAAACTGCTTTAAGATCGAATGTTTTCTC
>JBCCDL010000160.1:0-9534 GCA_039030815.1 Cyanobacteria bacterium P01_A01_bin.83
GCCGATCCTCTGTGGGCAAAACTAAATGCTGTCGAACAGGGAAAGGTCTACGAAGTGGGAGATTATTGGATCGGAAATGGAGCGATCGCCGCTAATGCGGTTCTTGACGATCTCGAAAAATATCTTGTCGATAAATAAAGATGATTGCACTTATCAAACACAACTATTTAATTAAAGCCAAAAAAGGGCGATCTCGTTTTGATATTTGAAAATTATATAAACCCTTTTTAACTATGTCTTCATCCAAACCACTTCTGCGTTTACTTCGCTATGGCAAACCCTATCGAGTTCGGATTTGGGGTGCAGTTATCGGCTCGATTTTCAATACCCTATTCGATCTTGCCCCACCCTATCTAATCGGCGTGGCTATAGATGTAGTAGTCGAACAAGAAACTTCTCTGCTGGCTCGATTGGGTATAAGTGATGTTTCTACTCAGTTGTTGTTGCTATCTCTGCTTACGGCAATCGTTTGGGGATTAGAATCATTGAGCCAATTTATTGCAGATAAGCTGTGGCTCAATCTCGCTCAATCTCTTCAACACGAGCTTCGGGTAAACGCTTATGACCACTTACAAGAATTGGAACTAGCTTACTTTGAAGACCGCAGTACGGGAACTTTGTTGTCTATTCTCAATGACGACATCAATCAGCTTGAGCGATTCCTTAACTTTGGAGCGGTGGATCTAATCGACTTTTTTACACGGGTATTGGCAGTGGGGATTAGCTTTGTACTGTTAGCTCCCGCTGTTGCTTGGAGTGCGATGCTACCGATTCCGTTTATCTTGTGGGGAACGTTTGTTTTTCAGAAAAAACTTGAACCGCGCTATGCAAAAGTTAGAGAAAAGGCTGGTTCAATTAGCGATCGCCTTTCTAATAACCTTTCAGGTATAGCTACAATCAAAAGTTTTACCGCCGAAACTTATGAGCGAGATCGTGTCACTATCGAAAGCGAAGCATACCGCCGTAGCAATGCCAAAGCGATCGCCCTCAGTACTGCTTTTAAACCATTGCTGCGATTTTTAATCTTGCTAGGGTTTTTGGTCGCGCTATATTTTGGCGGATTAGAAGTTCTAAATGGTCGCCTTAGTGTAGGAACTTATGGCTTTATGATTTTTATTATTGAGGGTTTACTGTGGCCGTTTACAGAACTGAGCGAGTTTATGGACGAATATCAGCGAGCTATGGCATCGGTACGACGGGTTATGAGCTTGTTGGATACAGCAATTATCATTCCTTCGGGGAGTCGGGCTTTACCATCAAACACAGTCCGAGGTGAAGTAAAATTTGATGAGATTAACTTTGCTTATCGCGAACGCGATTGGGCTGTAAAGAACTTGTCATTTTTTATCCCCGCTCGATCTACTATCGGCATTGTCGGAGCAACAGGATCGGGCAAAAGCACTCTGCTAAAACTTCTACTCCGCTTTTATGAGGTGCAGAGTGGACGCATTGTCATTGATGGAATTGATGTTCGAGACTTCAACCTTTACGAACTACGCCGTGCGATTGGCTGGGTGAGTCAGGATGTTTTTTTATTTCACGACACCATAGCAGAAAACATTCGTTACGGAAGCTTTGATGCCACTCGCGATCGCATCATTAAAACTGCAAAACTGGCTGAGGCACACCAGTTCATCGAACAACTACCCCAAGGATACGATACAATAATTGGCGAACGTGGACAGAAACTCTCTGGTGGACAACGACAGCGTTTAGCGATCGCCCGTGCCATTCTTAAAGATCCGCCTATTTTGATTTTAGATGAGGCGACATCTGCGGTAGATAATGAAACCGAAGCAGCCATTCAAAAATCCCTGGCGAAGATTACCCAAAATCGCACCACAATTGCGATCGCTCACCGCCTTTCAACTATTCGCAATGCCGACTGTATATATGTGATGGAACGCGGAGAACTAGTCGAAGCAGGGAAACACGAGGAGTTATTGAACGAGAACGGGATTTACGCCAACTTGTGGAAAGTGCAGTCGGGAACAGTACTGAGATGAAGCGTTACTTACTAATGTTAACCTGAGAAGGTGGGCTGTAATTTAAACCTTAATAACCAAGAAGATGACGCGGAATGCGCTTTACTCAGGTTTGAACAACTTAATGGTTCAAGTGACATTTTTTTCCTAATTCACACTAGCCGTAAATTATCTACATCTTTTTTTTGATTTCATATAACTTGTTCCTTGTTCCTTGTTCCTTGTTCCTCATTCCTTTGAGCGTTACCTATCATTAAGTTTTTTAAGATCTTCTGCCACCTGATCAAGCTCTTTTATCATGCGCTCAATTTGTTCTATGAGTTGGAGATCGCTACGTAGTAATTGACCTGTATTTGCTCTATGCTTTAGTTGTTCTTGACGTTCAAAGAACACGGCGAGAGAAAATAATTTATTTCTGGTTGATTCTGGCAAACTGAAGGCAATTCGGTTGATGTCGATTCCTGTTTCCAAGAATTTCCAGAATTCCCTTCCAATTGTGTCGATTTGTCCAATTTCGGAGAAATCTGCTCGATTGGTTGTTGGGCTATCGTCAATTTTATCATGATTAACGCGATCGCCATGATCAAGATTAGAGAGGTCGCGATCCCCGCCCAAGATGTTTTTTTTTCTGGATCAGGTTGAGTAATATGAGAACTATATTTTTTTAGTTCAGATTCAACTCTATTAGATAAACCACGCCAGACACCAGTCGTTTTTAACGCCGAAGCTGATTTTAAACTAGTAACCAAAACAAGCAAACCTTTTTTATGGGGCAAGGCATTACTTTCTAATTCTAACGCTATTTCTTCTCGTACAGAATCGCAATTTTTGCCTATTTTACAACTTGGATCTATTTGTTCGTGATTGTCTATAGCTAAAGAAGATTCGGAAAAATCTTTAAGGTGATTATAGTTTACCTCAAAACCATATGTACCAGAAATATTGATAGCTGTATCTATATTTTTATCTAGTTCTCCTCTCAATGCTCTAATCAATAGCGAACGAATTATAAGATTTTTACTGTCTTTTCTCACAATCCATAATACAGAGTTGCGAACGGGACGACCTGTAAAATCTGTTCTTTCTTTTCTTGCTTTTAACCCAGTTATTAATAAACAATAATCATTTTCTCGGGCTGCTAAAATAATTGATGGTTTTTGACTTTCAATTAAGTCAATTGGTCTAACTGATAAAGTATTAATAGGCTGGAGCAAAAAATCAGGATTTTCAGGATAAGATTCATTCGATTTTATTCTCAACCAACGATAGTCTTGATCTTGATTTTTACCGCGACTTTGAACATATATCAGCATGACCTCTCTTCTCCTCTATCTATATAGTCTTCTTTGAAATGGTGAGATACACTAACCACTAACAACTAACAAAAGCCTGGACAACTGTACTCATAAAAATTAAAACTTATTATGTATTGAGCCATTTTTCGCCTTTAACAACTGCAAAACTACCGTTAGATTTGCAACCACGAGCAAATTCACTGACTGCTTGTTCCAGATGAGTATCTAATTCCAACCAATTACGAATAAAATTGAAAAATTTCCATTCTCGGGAATTAAGATGAAGTTTTAAGAGAAACCGTAGCAGGTAACGTAATGGTTGTTCACTGTCAATCGGAGAGTATTCAGCATCATGTCGGGTTTTACGGAAGTAAAAATGGGGATTATGTTCACTATCTACTTCCAGGCGAGAAAAGATCACACTACCAACGGTTTGTACAGGAGTAATGACATTAGCAATCCAAGGATTTAAGCTGGGAGAATTAAAGTGATCTAGCAAGGGTGCATAGCCCTGTTTTACTTTTTCCAATAGCTCTTTGGCAGCTTTATTATTTTTTAAATATTTCTCGCATTTGACAGGAGCAAATATGACTAAGCGCGGGGAATCTAAGTCTTGATATGCAGCATTAAATAAGGCTTTGATTTGTTGCGGTCGATTGATCTTCTCGTGAAACTTACCGTTTTTTTCCATTAAAGAAGGGGCATCAATGGGAATTAAAACCGCTGTTGATTCTCGCAAGGTCTTTTTGACAAATTCTTTCTCTTCTTTTGAGGCTTGAGTTGCATGATATCCTCCTGGATAATCATAAAAACGCAAATTAAGAGAAGGTGCTTCTCCTTTTCGACCCAAACCAAAAGCAAAAGAGCGTAAAGATTCAGGTCCCGCCATTGCTTCTGTACCTTGAATTCCGACTCTTCCCCTAGCTTCAAAGACATCCACCAGGCTTTTTAACTCGATTAAACGATCTTGTAAGATAGCAGCACTTTCATCATCAGGAGTTAGTTGTAGATTGGTATTGCCAATATTACTTTCAAACTGTTCGTACATGGCGGTCAACAGAGTAGTCTTCCCTACTCCACTTGCTCCCAGCATAGTTATAGTGAGTTCTTGCATTGAAATTTTCTGTTATAATGTGAAGTTATCCTTAGTATTGATGGCGATCGCTATTTTTACTTCAGCTAGCCACTGTTGACTTATTTGGCTATGTTGGGCTAACTCGGCAAATTCATCTACCCAAACCCGATCGTATATTTCTTGTAAAAACTTGAGCCATTCTTGTCTAACTTGTTTAGCCCTTAAAATGCGATCGAGAAACTCTTCAACGATCGCAAATGCAGCTTGATTGGGTTCGGCTAACAAATCGTCCAAAGCGGATTCGCATTTATAAATGGCTTCTGCATGGAGAGAATTTAAACAGCTTAAAACTTCAGCAGCAGATGGAGATGGCGAAAGCTGTAAGGAGGTTTCATCGGGGGTAAGATCGTCAAGATGTTGACGAATGCGATGCTGAATCAAACCACGGTAGGAAAGCTCAAATTCTGCTAAAGTTTGAAACCCCAGTTTAAGACGTTGGAGGTTGTCGGGAATTAAATCAGCGATCGCATTAATGTATTCTGCCGATCTGATTTGGGTTAAATTGCCTAGTTTTCCTTGTTCGATTAATATTTGAGCAACTTGAGTTTTGACTTTGTTTATCTCCTCTTTGAGAACATCATCTAAAAGTAAAAAATGTCGGGATAAATGAGCGCGAACTTGATTGAGATACTCGTAATAAGCATTAGGATATCCTCCTTTACTATGACGTAGTTTTTCAATTTCTGATTCTGTGGGGATACCGTTATCTTCACGACAAGCAACAACCGCCGCCTCTATTTGTTGCTTAAATTGTAAATTCTCTAAATCTCTTTCAGTCCGCAGATCTTGCAATAATCCTTCCAAACCACTAGCTAACTCTACCCAAAGTTCATCAAACAGTTCAATAAATTTGGGAAAATAATTATTGTTGGGGGCAAAACTATTTAATACCTGGCTGGCTAAGTTTAATTCTCTGGCTATTTCTTGCTGCAATTTTAGCAATTGATCCTGACAAGAAGACACATACTGACGATCAAGATCGCTAATATGATTAACTAAATAATTCAATGCAGGATCAAGAAGTTCTGGATTTATTTCCGAGGCATCAGCACAATTAGCCGTGATACAGTTAGCAAAATATAATCCCTTATTTTCGCGATCGCTTGCTAAATCTTGACAGAGAATTGAATTATCGCCGATCGGAGAATCTTTGCCCGTATGATTAAGAACTAAAAACGACCACTGCTTAAGAGGTAAGGCGGTAACGGCAGAATTAGCGGTATCGTAAAGTTTGACATCAACATCTGCCCAAAAATCCCTCATTGGTCGAGGCATTCTCACAAACAAGACTAAATCTACATCTTGCGCCAGAATCTCAATCAGTCTACTTTCGTCTCCTACCCCCGTATCTCCCAATCCTGGCATATCAATTAGAGCAATTTGCCCCACGTCAGGATGAGGAAATGTACAAAATATTTTGGCTTCTTTGACTGCCAGATAATTGTAATAAACTCTTTCCCCTGCAACATTATCTTGAGCGACGTATTCCCTAATTTGTTCCTTAGCAATTCTAATAGGGATAGGTTTGAGCAAAAGATGGCGATATTGGGGAAGATGCTGATGATATCTTTGTAGATACTCGTATTTTCCTGATGCTACTGCTGTATCAGCCAAATTTTCTGGATGATCGGGCAAAGGATTATGAGCAAACTGATCCAAACTAGAGGGTACTTGACCCAAATCTAAATCCTGGTAATAAGGAGCAATAATTTCTTGCAAAAAAGAATGCTCCGAATGAAAAGTAATCTCTCCATAAGTGTCTGTGCCAGGTTGATGTTTAATTGTACTACGAACACCAGTACAGTGTCCGCGATCGCCTGTAGGTATTTCGTTACTAGATAACCCTGTCAAACTTTGTAATAAACGGCTTTTTCCCTGTCCTGCACGTCCGATAACTCCAATATTAATCGTGTCGCGGTTAAAACGACTTTTGAGTAAATCTAATCCTGCTAGCTGAGATTGAATCTGAGTTTGTAGTTGGGGGAAATTTAGTTGTTGTAGATTGCTTTGTACTTCTGGTTCAGTAATTCGAGATATTAGGCGTTCGCAATTTTGAGATAAAGTTGCTAAAGAATCAGATAGCGATCGCAAATTAGCCTCAACAGCAGCAATTTTTTCTCTGAGAGGAAGTCGTCGTGTTAGTATTGCTTGAATTTGCTTGGCTCTTTGGGTTGTAGTAATTTGCATAAATTTCAGTGTCTTAAATTAGTATTGAAGCAGGCACAGCTTAGGGGGTAGTTGTATAACTGCCGAACGACGAACCGCTAGTTAGACGCTTTTGTTGTTGTTAGGGGCTGTTATCGAAGCAGTAATATTTAATACCTTTCGATTTAATCTCTTCTAAACTTAATTGAGAGTCTATTAAAGAATTTTCTTTCAAAGCTACATAAGATTTATCTTTTCCTTTGGCAATGGGATATAGACATAGATTGATAGACAGTTGCCAACTTTTCAGGATCAAACTTTATATTTTTGAGATCTTTACCTAAATTAACTATGTTAAATGAAGTAATGTCTGTTTGTCGTAGTCTAACCCTGTTGTTTAAAAGATTGCCTCTTGATAGTGAGTAAAAAACAAATAAAGCCAGAATCATCGCTAAAAATGAAGGGGTGGGTATTAGCTATTGAATTGCAAAGGGCAGTTGTTCTATTTTTAAGCGATCGCATAATTAAAAGCAAACTTGAAATCACTTCTATTCTTAGGCTAGGTATGATTATTTTGAAAGCATCATTCAGAATAAAGGGAGTCATCTAACTGCTACTTCCATTGCCATACTGAAATTATCGGTATCTGATTGCTGTTAGCATCGCCGTTTAATTTAATAATTCTATTACTTTGTCTCAATTAAATTCAGCTCTTAAGTATCTACCAGAATTAGAACAGCTTCCCCTAATTATTGCAGGACCAATTCTGCGTCATGTTCAAACAGATGAGGTTACTGTTTGGTTAGCTTTAAAACAGCCAGACACAGTCACCTTGAAAATTTACGAGACGGAAGGTGGCAATGGTTCTATCATAGAACAGGCAGTTTTAGTCGGAGAGCGTCAAACGATCGCTCTAGGGCAAAATCTACATGTGGTAGCAGTTACCGCTGTCCCTTTGGGAAATCAAGCTCTTAAATCAGGTCAGGTATATGCTTACGACCTCCAGTTCCACTCAGCAAAACTATCTTTAGTCCAGGCAATTAACAGCGAACAGCAGTTTGAGATTAGCTATTTTGCCCATCAGTTACCGACATTTGCCTTATCGCCCCAGGATTTGAATTCGGTACGCATTGTTCATGGATCTTGTCGTAAACCTCATGGTGGGGGCAAAGACATCTTGTCATGTCTGGATAACTTGATTCAAGAAGCTGCTACTCTCGCTGATGAGCGACCACATCAACTCTTTATGACAGGAGATCAGATCTATGGTGATGATGTTGCCGATGTAGTGTTGTGGCTAATCCAAGGAGTTAATCAACTACTGTGGGGCTGGACAGAAGAATTACCTTTGAAGCAAGGCAGCATCTTGAGTAATGAGTTACCACCAGGGCAACGCACTGAGATTGCTCGGATTGAAGGTGGCATGACGGCGATGTTAGGAGGCAAGGAAGATAAAGCTAAAAGTCATCTGTTTAGCTTTGGGGAATATGCTGCGGCATATTTACTCGCTTGGTCGCCAGTTTTCATCCCAAATCACATTCCTTCAAGCAAAGTTATGGGTCTGAGTAGTACTTCAGCCAAAGCTTGGCAAGAGGAAGTTAAGCAGACTCAGAGTTTATGGCGCAATCTAAATAGCGTCAGGAGAGCTTTAGCAAATATTGCTGTCTACACCATTTGTGATGACCATGATGTCAGTGATGATTGGTATCTGAATCGGGAGTGGTGCGATCGCGTTTTAGGTAAACCTTTAGGTAAGCGAATCGTGCAAAATGGACTGCTAGCCTACGCTATTTTCCAAGGATGGGGCAATACGCCCCAGCATTTCGCCCCAGGGACAGCAGGGGAAAAGTTACTCTCCCTAGCTGCCCAGTGGTTCGAGTCTCAAGGACAAGATCACTCGGTTAAGGCACAATGCGATCGCTATTTAGGAATTCCTCTAGATACCCCTGAGGGAGAATTGCCTGAATATCAGTTGGATCAAGATGTTTTAATTCTGAAGAGGTCATCTGAAGCTATTCCTTGGCACTATACGGTGATGGCAGCCAGCCACGAAATTTTAGTGATCGATACTCGCAATTGGCGCGGTTATCCCCCAGGAAGCGATCGCAAACTAGAACCACCAATGTTACTATCTCCTATGGCATTTGAGCAACAGTTGGTTCAACCCCTCAAAGATAAGCCGCCCCATATTGCAGCCACTTTAGTAGTATTGCCCACTAATTTAGTGGCGCTAGGTATTATTGATCGCATTCAACAATATGAACTCAGTCGCGATCGCGTTTTTAGTACTGATGTGGGGGACTCTTGGAATTTTCATGAGTCGGCTTTTGTGACTTTATTGCTCAATCTTTGCCGTAATCGCGATCGTGTCATTATCCTCTCGGGAGATATTCACTATAGCTGTGCGGTACGTATAGTTCATTGGAATCACCAAACCCAGGAGACTTCAATTATTGTTCAGCTAACTTCCAGCGCCATTAAAAACTCAGAATTAAGCACCAGGATTATTCATACTAAACTGAAATCTTTGTTACCAGAATCTACCGAACGTTGGTTTGGTTGGAACAAGTCACAGCAAAAGACTAAGGTGCGATCAATCAAGTGGTGGCAACGCCAATCATCTCAGCATTCTCATCGGGAGCCAGATTGGCAATATCGCATTGAGTGGATCAAACGACAGCCTGCTCAAGCTCTACCCTGGCGATTAAATAGCAATATTAAGTCTAAAACTAGTATTTTTGATCGCATAATTAATGGTATATTAGCTTTAATATGGCGTAATCCTTGGCTACAAGATGGTAGTGAAGTTGTAGGAAGAAATAATCTCAGCTTAGTTAAATTTAATTGGACTGAGAGCAAAAGAACAGTAATTCAAGAAACCTACTGGCATCCTCCCTGGAAGGAGACGGGAATAGTTAAGAGTAAATATGAGATTCCCTTAGAAGATCAGATTAATTCTCCAGATATTTAACGC
>JBCCDL010000161.1:0-9514 GCA_039030815.1 Cyanobacteria bacterium P01_A01_bin.83
GACTACGATTACTTCTTTACCTTCATGATCGTGAGGAATGATAACTTCTAACCCAGAATCTCCTTTAGCAATCGAAAGTTGAGGCTTATTATTCAAGATACGAATACCGTGTCGTTCCATTCCCTCTTGAATTTCACTGCGAATATCTTCATCAAAGCCACGCAAGATTTTATCTCCCCGAATCACCATGGTGACTTCTGTTCCTAAACCATTGAGAATACAGGCAAATTCAACACCAATGTAGCCACCCCCAATAATAACAGCTCGTTTTGGCTGTTCTTTAACATTAAAGATCTCTCTAGAAGTAATTGCATGTTCAATTCCTGGAATATCGTCAGGCTTAACAGGCTTACCACCAACGGCGATTAAAATTTTGTCGGCGGTTACTTGCTGATCGCCAATTTCAACAGTATGAGGATTAAGTAATTTTCCATGACCCCTAAATACCTTAACTTGAGAATTGTCTAGCATTCGCCGATAGATGCCGTTTAAGCGATCAACTTCGTTGTTTACCGCCGTAATCATTTTCAGCCAATTAAAGTTACTTGCTCCCACGCTCCAGCCATAACCCGATGACTCTTCAAAGCCAGCAGGAAAATGGGAAGCATAAACCATTAACTTTTTCGGCACACAACCTCGGTTAACGCAAGTTCCTCCCAAGCGATCGCTTTCAACAATTCCTACTTTGGCTCCATACTGTGCTGCACGTCTAGCGGTAGCGATGCCTCCTGAACCAGCACCGATCACAAATAGATCAAAATCATAATTCATTTTTTAGGTCCTCTCTTTATAAGTAACTAAGGTAATTAATATATTGCGTTAACTTTAGGAGAGGAGCGAAAGAGGTAGAGACAGTCAAAAATCAACCAAAAAAGCTTAAAAGTTTTCTTGTATGTGATTTTTTGCCCGTTCCACTTTTGCCCCTGCTACTAACGACAAAAGCTGTCAGCTTTCTCTACCTCTCAATATTCTCTTCCTTGGTTCTCTGGATAATCACCAAAATTTAGCCAATTTTAACGAAGTCGAGATGTCAGCCCTGTCGTTTGCAGAGCCGCGAACGCTTTCGCGTTCAGTGCCCTGCGAAGCACGGTCAGAGGCGTTAGCCTCGCGCTCAAGATGCAAAGCATCTCATTGCGCGATCGCGCTGACTTTACGGCAGGGTCTGTCTAAGCCTTAAACTAAATGAGCTTCTAAGAACCAAAGACGTTTGTCTGCGGTGCGAGAAATCTCAGTATACAAATCTGCCGTATCCGCATCCCCTAAATCATCTGTAGCGTCGATTGCTTCACGAACATGTTTGGCATAGACACCAAAGCGATCAGCCAGAGCCTTAACATGGTCTGCTCCAGTAACGGCATCTAGATCATATTCTTTTAGTATAGATTCACTAGCTGCAATGCGGGCGGTGCCTAGGGCTGTTCCCCCCAGAGCTGTAATTCTTTCGGCTACCATATCAATATATTCGTCTAATTCTGTAGCCATTTCATCGAACAGCTCGTGGAGTTGATAGAAATCCATCCCCTTGACGTTCCAGTGTGCCTGTTTGGTCTGAGTTTTGAGATCTAAAGTCGCTGCTAAAGTTTGATTCAAAATCTCGATTTCTTTAACTCGTAGCTCTTGGGGTAAATCAATTCGAGTCGAATACAGCTTTTGCTTGGAAACAGTAGAAACCATAATTTAATTCTCCTGAGTGTTTATTTAGTTTAAAAAATTCTTCCTACAATCTTCAAGTATTTACTTGAAGATTGCACCTTAACCAAAGGCAATATCCAAAAACATCATGGCAACAAAGCCCGTCATAATACCCAATGTCCCCTCTTGAGCAACACTCTCGCGGTCAATCTCGGGTATAATCTCATCCACAATTACAAATAGCATCGAGCCAGCGGCGATCGCCATTCCCCAAGGCAAAAAAGATTGACCAAAATTAACAATACCTGCTCCTGTAGCACCACCAATCGGTTCTACCAAACCCGTAAGTAAAGAGATTCCTAAAGCATACTTAATCGAATATCCTAGTTCTCTTAGGGCTAAAGCCACTACAAGACCTTCAGGCATGTTTTGTAAGCCAATCCCAATTGCCAAAGGTAAACCATGGCTGATACTGCCATCCCCAAAGCCGACTCCTACGGCTAAACCTTCTGGAAAATTATGGATGGTGATGGCAATTATGAATAACCAAAGGCGTTCAAAATTCTCGGTAACCCGACCTTCAGGACCCTGTTGAAAATGTTCATGGGGAAAATAATTATGCATTAGCCATAATAAACTTGCCCCCATCACCATCCCCAAACTAACAATTAAGGCTGATGCTGCCTGAGAATAACCTAGTTCTCCTGCCGCTTCTTTTCCTGGAATAATGAGGGAGAATGCTGTTGCTGCCAGCATTACTCCTCCTCCTAGACCAAGCATAATCCCCTGCCACTTTTTACTCAATTTAGCGGTAAATAAGATGGGAAGCGCCCCAACTGCGGTAGCTAATCCCGCGCCTAAACTAGCGATCGTACCGAGATAGATTGTTCCCATAATTTTGTGTTAGATAGGAGTATTATTGTTTCCCTTTGAGATAGGCTAGCATGGTGTCAGCATCAGAAACTTCAAAGGGGTCAGTGGGACAGTTGTCGCCGTAATCTGGTTCGATAAAAGCTTTTTCGATTTTCAGGTCATTTGCTAAAAGAGAATAACGCCAGGAACGCATCCCAAACCCAAGATTGTCTTTACTAACCAGCATCCCCATCTGGCGCGTAAATTCTCCATTGCCATCAGGCAGCAAGATAACATTTTTTACTTCCTGCTGCTTCCCCCATTGAAACATGACAAAAGCATCATTGACTGATAAACAGACAATTTGATCGATACCCAAAGACTTGAATTCTTCGTAATGTTTTTCATATCCTGGTAAATGGGTTGAAGAACATGTCGGAGTAAATGCCCCAGGAAGAGAAAATAAGATGCTTTTTTTGCCGCCAAAGATTTCTTCGGTAGTCTGATCTTGCCAGCGATAAGGATTAGGTCCCTCCACGGACTCGTCTCGAACTCTAGTCTTGAAAACTACTTGAGGTAATGTATCTCTCATCTGTGTATTGACCTTCTGCCTAACTATTTACTACATGATTATTAATTTCATTGTATAAATCATACTCATAACGACTATGACTTGTCAAGCAGAAAATTTAATTTCAACCTTTAACATTTATCTATCAAGCTTTTAGCCTTTAGCTATTAAATATTTTGGGTATAAGACCGTTGATGTTCAATGTTCAATGTTCAAGTACAAAGCTGATGATTATCCGCTTTAGTTTCCGAGTTAGTTTTTAAATAGTTTTTAATCCAATTGCAACCATATTGAAAATTATCTAGTTGTAGTATCTGCTGGAGATCCCAAAGTTTAATGGTAGTATCTTCGCTGGCAGAAGCGAGTTGTTCACCACTAGGACTAAATGCCACGTTCCAGACGCGACCTTGATGACCACGCAAAGTAGTCAGAAGTTCACCATCAATATTCCAAATCTTGACTGTTCGATCTGCGCTGGCAGAGGCTATTTTACTGCCATCAGGACTAAATTCCACATCTAAGACAATTGCTTGATGACCCTCTATAATTTTTAAGAGCTTGCCTTGTCTGTTCCAGAGTTTGATATTTTGTTCTTTGCCGACCGTAGCAATTATTTGTGCATCAGGGCTAATTGCCACCCCCTTCAATCCCGTAGCATCAGCAATCACTCTATGTAGCAATTTTCCTTGATGATTCCAGAGTTTCAAATAGCGATCGTGGCTCACAGAGGCAATTAACTGCTGATTAGCGCTGACATCAATATCAGTGATTATTGCTTGGTGGGCAAAAATAGTCTGTTTAAGAACAGCTTTTAGCTTGCCCGATACTGTTTGCAGGTGCCACATTTTAATAGTTTTGTCCGAGCCTCCAGAAATCAAAGTATTATTCGACCAAAAAGCGACATCTTTTACAGGAGCATTATGCGCCCAAGAAGTGTGTAGCATGGTGCCATCAGTTTGCCACAGTTTGACGCTACGATCTAGGCTGCTTGAGGCGATGATGTTTCCCGTAGGATTAAAAGCTACTTCATAAGTTTCAGAATCATGTTCAGTAAAATTGGTTTTTATCTTCCCATCAAGGTGCCACAGCTTAACGCTGCGATCATCAGAAGAAGAAGCAATTAGATCGCCTTGAGGTTGAAAAGCAACACTTAAAACACTAGCGGTATGACCATAAAAAGTTTTAACCAAAGGTTGCTTAAGTTGCCAAATTTTAATAGTGTTGTCCCAGCCAGCAGTGGCAATTTCCGAGCCATCACCAGACCACGCCAAACGCCAGACTCTTCCTTGATGACCCATTAAATTCGAGTGGAGGGTGCCATCTGAGTGCCATATTTTAATAGACTGATCCCAACTGCTGGTAGCAATCAGTTTACCGTCTGGAGAAAACTTAACTCCCGTTACTGGTGCCTCGTATTTGTTGAGAACCTTGATTAACTGACCGTCAAGCTGCCAAATTTTAGCTAAGTTATCATCGCCTCCAGTGACTAGCTGTTGTCCATCAGGGCTAAAATCGAGACCACGAACTGGTAAAGCGTGAGCCGCAAAAGTTCGGAGCAATTGTCCAGAAAGGTTCCAAATTCTAACCTCGCCAGAGCGATCGCCCGTAGCAATAGTTTTACCATCAGGAGTAAATGCTACTGCCAGAACTTCTCGCTGGTGTCCCGTTAAAACGTTAACCAAGCCTCCCTGACGGTTCCAGATGCGGACAGTTTTATCTTCTGAGGCAGAGGCGATTAAATCTCCTTGGGGGCTAAAAACAACTCGATGCACGCTACCCCGATGACCATTGAGGGTATTTTTAAGTTTACCTTGAGCATTCCAGATTTTGATGGTGTTGTCTTCTGCTGCCGAGACCAGAATATTTTCCTGGGGACTAAATGCCACATCAACTACTGCATCTCGATGCCCCAAAATAGTTGTTAGTAGTTTGCCATCTCGCTGCCAAATTTTGATACTATTATCGGAACTAGATGAAGCGATTAACTGACCATCGAAGCTATAGCTGACGCTATTAACAACATCTTGATGACCCACAAAAGTATTTTTCTCAACCACATTGTAAACAGCCTGTTGTAGTGCCAGATCAATATCTGACTCCAAAGATTGATCGACCTCTGGTAAATTAGTTAGATCTTGTTTAGCTCTGAGGGCTTCTACTAAGGAAGCAAAACGTTGTTCAGAATTAAACAGACTTTCAGCAGAAGTAACATGAGCCGCTAGCTTATTTTTTTCGGCGATAATTTCGTTCCTTTTTGCCTGTTGATAATTGCGATAAGCGGCAATGCCTAAAATCGAAGTAACAGCCAAGGCTGCCCCCACGGTACTCAGAAAAAACCTTTGAATTTGAGCTAGTTTTTGCTCCTGTACTAATCGAGATTCTATCTCTTTGAGCCTTTTAAACTCTAGCTTTTGGCGAATTTCAGACTGTTCTTGTGACTGACTAGCGTTTAAAAACTGATACTCAGGCTGACTAATGCTATGACTATTAGCCCATCGTTGAGCATCTTGGAGTGCCTGACCGCGAAGCAGACGGGAACTATCTTTTTCTTGAGAATCGAGCCATAACTTAACCTCACGACTATAGGGACATAGTTTATCTGACTGTTGATAAATCCAATCCAAATTAAATATTTGTTGATAAATGCGATTACGAATTATTAGTTGGTTGTTGCTTTTAACAACTAAGTTAGTTAGCAAGAGTTTTCTTTGCTCAGGGCTATCATCAGCAGCAATAGAGCCATATTGAATAATTTCTTCAGTCAATCCTAAAAGACGACTAGCATTTTTTTCATCTCCCAACAGGCGATCGCGAATCGTTTTGAGATGTTCTGGTTCGTCATGGGTTTCCCAGTTCTGAATAATTTGTGATCTAGTTAGATTAGCAACCCATTGGGCTACTGGAATATTTAAAGGAGGTGCGTCTGCTGGGGGTGCATGTTCAACAGCAAGCTTACAGAGCTTCTGGGTTAAAAAAGGTTGTCCCCCCGTCCATTTCATAATTTCGCTTAAAACTGCTTCAGGGTCTTCAAATCTCCCTTTTAGACCAGCTACTAAAGGTTTAGCGGCATTTAATTCAAACCCCGTCAGCTCGATCGCTCGACCAATATTGAACGGAGTACGGCTAGAATCTCTAATCAGATCGCTGGGGGTGGCTACACCGAATAAAGCAAATGCCAGACGATTCAATTCAGGATTTTCGGCTCTGGCATTGTAAAAATAGCGAATTAAGGCAAAAAAGTCATCGGTAGCAAAATCCAGGCTCAAAACGCTATCAATTTCGTCGATAAAAATAAATATCTTTTCTGCCGCGATTTGGGATAAAACTACATCGCTAATGAATAAATTGAGATGCTGGAGGGGGGATAGTTCTGTATGCTTTTGCCACCATTTTTTTAGAGAAACTTGCCCCATCAAATTCAAACCCCGCCAAATTTCCGAAGCAATACTTTTATACCATTGCAAAGGAGAAATGGCTTGACTGCCAATATTGGTCATATCTAGAGATACACAGGCGTATCCTCGCTGTTCTAAGCGATTTTTAACCTGAACGCGGAGGCTAGATTTTCCCATCTGGCGACAGTTAAACACATAGCAAAACTCCCCTGCAACCAACCCCTGATAAAGCTGAGTATCTGCCTGACGCATCACATAGGTGGCAGCATTTACATTGAGACTCCCTCCAACTTGGTATTCAGACATTTTTACCTATTGTTATTGATGAAGACCTTAGTTAGTAACGAAAATTTAATTAGGAAACTGTATCAATAATATCTTTGCACATAGCAGCCAGCTAACTTTTCAATAATTATTCATAGCTTTTCTGGGAAAATAATTGATTGCGTATAACTACTAACTAAAAAGATTCTAGATGAGTGATTAAACTGATTGAGAGTAATCGTATAGCTTGGCTTTAGTAGGAACACTGATTCTGAAAGAGAAGGCAGAAGCTAAGACAGTAAAATCGTTGCCCAAACTGGAATTAGTTGTTTATGAGATCGCCTGTTAGTATTTGCCGCTGTTTGTTATTCTTAAGCTTAGTTGTACCTGTTTTAACGGTTCAAACTTACCTTAGTTGTCCCCAGCTACAGGCTCAACCCCTACAAACTAAGCAAAAGGCTCAACGCAACTATCAAGAGGCGCGAGAATCAATTGCTGCGGGTAGTTTATTTGTGGCAAAACCCAAGCTGCAACAGGCGTTAAAAATCTATCAAGCCCTTGGCGATCGCCAGGGACAGTCTAAGTGTTACCTGGAATTAGCCAGAATCGACTATCTATCGGGGAAATATCAGCAGGCTCGTTCCCAATTAAGATTAGCAAATCAAGCTGCTAATCACCGTAGTAACAATGGTACAGCTAAAACTCTAGAAGGTCTGATTGCTTTGGAGTTAGGAGATTATCGTGAGGCTTTGAGCCATTTAAGGGTTGGGGTACACAAACTGAGAGTTGATCGAAGCAAGGATCGTCTGGGGAGACAAGAGTTAAATCAGGCACAAATTGCTTTGGGGGAAGTTTATTTTTACCAAGGTTTATATCAACAGGCTCAGGTTAATCTGCGTCAGGCATTGCGGGTGGCACATAATTCTGCGAGCCGTCGTCAGGCATATAATGTGCTGGGTTCGATTCAACTGGAAATTGGGCAATATAACCAGGCATTACAAACTTTTGAACAGGCTGCGGCAGTGGCTAATACTCCTGGCGATCGCTTGGGCAAAGCTAAGACTTTAGAGAATTTGGGTCGAGCCTATCAGCTTCAGGGGGATAAATCCCAGGCTTTAAAACAGTATCAGTTGGCTTTAAATGATTTACGTAGCATTGGTGCCTGGAGTAGACAGGTTTACGTGTTGAATAATTTGGGATTGCTGGCGATGGATTTGGGGTTAAGCAATCGCGCTTTGGAGTACTTTAAGTCTGCTGAAGGAACTTTATCTAACTCTGGTGGTGTGGGACAGGTTATCACTTATATCAACCTCGGGAATTATTATTCTAGACAACAAAAATTTAATTTAGCAGTAGAGTATCTCGAACGAGCCTTGAGCTGGGCTACCAGTAATGGCGATCGCATTGGTCAGGCGAAAGCCTTAACTGGGTTGGGTGCTATCGAATTTGAGCAACAAGATTTTCGCAATGCTAGTAAGACTTTGGAATCAAGTGTCACAATATACGAATCTTTGCGTCCTGGGTTACGAGATGAGCAAAAGATAGCCTTAGCCGAAAGTCAGAAACAAACCTACGATTTATTACAACAGGCTTATGTGGGACAAGGTAAGTCTGGGGCGGCACTGGTAACAGCAGAAAGGGGGAGAGCTAGAGCCTTTATAGAGCTACTGGCACAAAGAACTGCGGCTAAGTCAGATTTAGAAGTAGCAATCAAAGCCCCGAGTTTAGAGGAAATAAAGGCGATCGCTCGTAAGCGTCAAGGAACTCTCGTTAGCTACTCCATCATTGAAGATCAGCAGGGTAATGAATCCCAGCTTTATATTTGGGTAGTTAATTCTCAAGGAGTTCATTTACGGCAGCTAGATCTAACCACCATCAAACAACAGTTCAAAACCTCCATTGCCAGCGTTTCAGACGATGCCCGTCGAGCAGCTTCAGGAGGGCTGGATCTAAGAAAACCTCGTTTACAGGACTATGTAGTTTCTTTTCGGGGAGACATTCGAGCCGACTCACCAACCGAGCGACACAAGCTTAGTTTTCCCCGCGATGCTTACAAACTTTTGATGGCGCCGATTAAAGATCTTTTGCCTAAAGATCCTAACAAACTAGTAGTTTTGATTCCTCAAGGCTCTTTATTTCTAGTTCCTTTTCCTGCCCTGCAAGATAGCGCAGGGGAATTTCTGATTGAGCAGCACACTTTGCAAATTTCCCCCTCAATTCAAAATTTGGCAATGCAGCCGTCAGGGAATTCTGATCTCAAACAACAGCCTCTGATCGTGGGTAATCCTGAACCAATGCCCAAATCCTTATCGCCTCTATCAGGAGCTGAAGCCGAAGCTCAAGCGATCGCTGAAATTCTGCAAACAAGTCCGCTCATTGGGCAAGCAGCGACAGAAGATACTGTAGTTAACAAAATGCAGCATGCCAGCTTGATTCATTTGGCAACCCACGGCTTATTTAATGAACATCAGGGTTTGGAAAGTTCCTTGGCTTTTTCCACCAGCGATAACAGCGAAGGCTTTTTAACTGCGGCAGAAATTCTCGATCTGGAATTGAGCGCCGATTTGGTTGTATTGAGTGCCTGTAACACTGGACGAGGAAAAATTACAGGGGATGGGGTGGTGGGGCTATCTCGTTCTTTTCTCCTAGCTGGAGCTAAAAATACTCTTGTTTCCTTGTGGTATGTTCCTGATATATCAACCTCTGCTCTAATGACTAATTTTTATAGTCAGCTACAGGTTAATCCCAACAAACCTCAAGCACTGCGTCAGGCAATGTTAGACACCATGAAAGTTTATCC
>JBCCDL010000162.1:0-9472 GCA_039030815.1 Cyanobacteria bacterium P01_A01_bin.83
GACGATAAAAATCACCGCAGGTATGCTCACCAACAGCACTTTAATAATGTTTCTTTGCATTAAAGATGCTAACCGTGACTTTTGCCCTGTTATTTCGTGTTCGGTCATGGTTGGCAAGCTAGTAGTAGCAATGCTAACACCAATAATACTTTGAGCAGCAGAGACTAAGCGAACGGCAAAGTAAAAAGTAGAAACCGCGCCGACAGCAGCAAAAGAAACTAAAACTTGACGGGAAATCAAGCGTCCTACTTGTCCAACTATAAAACCCAAAGTAGGTAAAAAACCAGCTTCCCATAGACGAGATAGGTCGTCGCGAGAACTCCAAGCCTTCCAAGAGTGTTTGTATCCAGACATACCTGCATCTATAAACAAAGTTAGACAAAAAACACCAAAACCAAAAACATAAGCTAAGACAACCCAGAAAGCTACATCATCTCGTCCCCAGGCTAGTCCAAAACCAGCTAACATAAAACCTGGAGCGATCGCATTACGTAAAGCTACTCCATAAAAACGTTTTTGGCTATTAAGTAGCACACTTAAAACAGCATTCGTGGGAGCAAAAATTACAATAGGGGCACAAGCACGAAATAAAAAAGTTGCCTCGACTAATCCACTGCTGGATAAACCAGGTGCTATTACCGTCACAATTTCTGAAGCTAGCACTTCTAACAAAAGCGTAACGAGAATTCCCAAAGCTAGCGCCATATTAATAATGCCGCTGACAAAATGTTGGAAAGATTTTTCACTTAATGTATTTCGGCGTTCAATAAATAAAGGTACTAAGCTAAACTTGGTTCCATCACGACTGACTGTATCAATTAACCTCGGTAAGCTGAGAGCAATTATTAAGGCATCAGTAGTTTGACTTATTCCTAACCTAGCAGCCATAAGTATATCTATACCTAAAGCCAACAGCATACCGATAAAGGTTAAAAACATCACTCGCAGAGATGTTGAGTACCGAGCTTTATTTAGATAGTTAAAAAAGTTTATCGAGTTCATTAATCGGCTACTTGTAAACAACTATTAGACTTGAAATTCGACATTTATTTATATTTATAATTCAAATATTTTTTAGATATTGCTAATAATAAATACCTAATATCACTGTTTAAAAAAATCATGTTTATATTAGAGTTTATCTTAATAAATTAATTCAAATAACCAACAATATAGTTAAGTATGTTCTTGATACAATTTCCAGTAACTAAGTTAAACGGCGAGAGATCGCTGCTTTTAAATTACGAACTCTTCCTAAGTTAAAAGGAATGGCTAAAGCAAGCTTAAGAGGAAAACTTAAAAGGCTAAGTGCCAGGTTAAAAGGACTAGGAGAAACTGCTTTAAGTTCGTAACCGTATTTCTCCATCAAGGACTGAGTAAATAGTTGGCACCAAAATATTTCAACGTCTTTCAAACCACCATTAGTCCAATTCTGTGCTTTAGACTGATTAATTCCAGTGATCGCCGAATCATCACGAGTATTTGAAGAACCAATTGTGGGAACTGCTAGAAGTTTGTCACTGTAAGTCAGATTGAGAAACTTACAAATTTCAATAACAGTCTGTTGAGGATTAGAGACAAGATCTTCAAAGCGCACGTCTTTAACTCGGCTATCTTGAGCAAACTGTTCAACAGAGTTGATGTTTCCTTGCCAAAGTTTACTAATAGTAATGGGATGATAATTGAGCCAATAACGAATTGCTTCCTTTTTGGGTATATTGTCAGCTAAAAAAGGACGCTTCCATCTTTGCTTTTGTGATAATAAAATATCTCTAGGATCGCGAATCATATGAATTATTCGTGCTTCGGGAAATGCTTGAAGAATTTCGCCGATATATAGAGTGTTTTGAGGTGTTTGCTCGCAAGGTCGTGTTTTTTCCGAATTTTTTGTCTCGTAGTCTAAAAAAGCGGCAAAGATTGATAGAGGAGAAGGGAGAGAAGATAAATTACTTGTCAAGCGATTGGCTTCGAGGATAAAATCTTTTGTCTTTCCCTGGGTTAGGTAACCATTACGTTGAATGTTGAGTAATTGAGAGAAAAGATATGTTGCTTCTGTTGACGATAAATTTGTCGAATTATCATCAGGATTCCAAAGTTCTTCAAAAAAATGGAGTTCTTCAAAAGTAAATACCGTTGGATGACAGTTTAAAATTCTTCCAATTAGTGTCGTACCACTACGACTATTACCAACTACGAAAATTGGACGTAATGTTTCTTGAGTTTGCATTATTTCTAACTTATTTAACAAGTTGACTGTTGATTAACCAGGTTGGTAGTTCGAGGTATCCTTGGCTTATTAATAGATTTCTTAGCTTTTGATTGTGAGGAGAATAAGTATTTTGGAGATAACTTAGGGCTTCATCACTTAACATTTCCTTGTAGGAGTTACCATTAAGAGCATAATAAAAATTTCTCAAGTTGGTTTTTAGCTGGGGATGCGATCGCCAAAATTTTTCTAACTGGGTATTAATTTTTAAAGCATGTTGCTGTAATGACTTATTTTTATAGTTGACACTTTTATTTTCAACTTCCAGTTTGGCAATATCATAAATAGTTGGATCTATCTCTAACCATCGACACAAATTTTTTAAAAATAATCTGGGATTGTGTTTTAGGTCGTCAAAAAAGAGAACCTTAACATTGCAGTCAAAGGTTTCAAACCAGTCGGAAAGATATTCAGCATAAAATCCTCCTTCAATTCCCCAATAAGTGTCATTTTCTTGCTTGACTTTTTCTGCAAAAGGAAGCTGTTCGCACTGTTCAATATATTCCTCTATCGATATCTTTTTGTCGACTTTAAGCATGCTTTTTTTATATTTAAAAAATGACAAAAAACGATCTATAGGGTTGCGCAAAATGATGATAATCTTAACATTATCACCCAATTTATTTTGAATCGCTTCAGCCACTCGCCGACCGCCTTCAAAGTATCCAGGAGTCGCTTCTAAAATATATTTTTGATCTTGACAGTGAGCAAAATATTGCTGATACTGCTGATGAGGATTGCTGCTGTTTTGATAGCGGTTGTCCCACTGACCATACCGATAAATAGAGAAATAGCAGGTTTCTTTAACAGCAGAGCAGCAAATTTCTGGATGTAGCGAGAGGTAACTATAAACTGAGGTAGTCCCTCCTTTTACTACTCCAGCAATGACAAGGTTAGGTAATTTTTGTTGAATCTGGGCAGTTTTTTGAATGTTTTTAATAGATGTCATTGATTAATTGCCTCTAAATTACTTTCGTTGTGATTGAAGCTTAAAGCCTTATTTTGTCGTTTTTCCCACCAGATCATTAGCAAACCAGTTGTGGATACAAACGAAAGTGATAAGGCTCCCAGAATTAATCTTCTTGATTGAGACTGATCGCTTGCTAAAGGAAGTGAAGGTTTTTTAATTAATTGGAATGGGGGATAATTTGTTGCGAATTCAGGTTTATTAACATCAAGTTGAGCTACACCTCCAGTAAAGATTGATTCAGAAATTTGAGCTTCTCTCTCAAGACGACTTAGGAGAAACTTCTCCTGGGTAAGGGTTTTAAGCCTCGATTCAAATTGCTCGATTTGCTGTTGTTTTGTTTGACTCTGAGATGCTAATCCTTCACGTTCTACCTGCAAGCGCACTAATTCTTCTACTAGATCTTTTCGTCCGTCCGCTGCAAGATTAAGTTGAGATAGAAATCGAAGGTTTATCGTCCTACCAAGCAATGCACGGCTGCGATTAAGTATTGCCCTTTGGCTTGTTTGTTTTTGATCTTCCTCAATCCGAACTTGCGGACTATCGGCAGACCATTTAGAAGATAAAATTTCCAATTTAGCAACCGCATCACTGTAGTTTTGTAGACTAGTTTGAAAGACTTTGTCGTCTAGTAGAATCAATGCGTCACTAGCTTGTTTTGCTGTTAAGTTAAGCTGGTTAGAAAGCTGCCGAAACCGAGCATCTGCTCCCTTCTTTTGGTCGAGAAGATTTGCATGTTCGATTCGCAAGTCTTCGGTTCGTTCAACCAACTCTTCGATTTGAGTTGCCATTTGGAGTGGGGACTGACTTCTAAACTCGGAAATTTTTTCTTGAGTGGCTTTGAGTTGGCTATTGACACTGTCTAATTCACGCTTGATGCTTTCATTCTGCAATAGGGCTTGTGCTTCTCTCAAAGAAGAAATATGCTCATCCCATGCTCGGTAGAATGCCCAGGCTTTTTGCTGTGATTCTTCCGCAGTCTTGCCATCAATTTCAAATTCAATAATCGAGGTTTTATTGATCAAACCAATGTTAGGTATGCCAAACTCCTCTAAAGTCATGTCAACTGCTGCCGCAGCTCTGGCAAGAACAGCTTCAGTTCGAGCAATGTAGTAATAATTTTCACGAGGGTCAACCCTTAGCAGATAACTGTAGGGTGTTTGATTTGGAGCATCTGAAGTTTTTCCTGTTTCTGAGAGTTCAACAGAACCTTGAGAGCCAACCCCTGGAATAATCACAGCTCCTCTACTCGCAAAAGTTGGAGTTAGAAATTGCAATAAAAATAATGCTCCACAACCAATTGCCGCATTAATAACGATAGCTGTTATTAGCCATTCTCTGGAATTATTCGAAGACTCGATCCGAGTAAGTTCTGTGGATTGACATTTCGTATTTACAGGAACTAAGTTTTTATTATGCATAGGTATCAATCTTTTTTTATTCCAAAATCATGCTTTCGCCTTATTTATATTGCTGTTCGAAATATTATCTGTAGCCTTTGCTGGAAGTAATTGATGACTATATTTTGTTCTAAATGGCAGACTATAATATAAAGTTTTTAGATAAATACTAATTTTTTCTGACAATGAAGCAAGAGCAAAATATTTTTGGACAAATAAATCATATTCTTGATTAGGTGGTTTATTTGCCCAATGTTTGATCAGATTTTTGGCAAAAATTCGATCAGATAATTTCCTGATTTTAGGAAATTTTGCTCGCAGAAGATATGCATTGACGATTCCTGTGTAATCAAATCTAATATCGTGATTAATATTAGTAGCAGTATTGTATTGATGTATTCCTTGATATGTAAGTGATTCATTGGAAAAATATCCCGAACCTAACCACGTTGCACAAGAGCGCAAGTATACATCTGCATGAGTTTTGATAAAAGTTACAGGTAGGGGAAAAATTTGTTCTAAAAGCGATCGCCTAAAGCACAGACCCGATGTAGGAGGCAGATAAAATGGAATCTTGCCATTTTCCATATAAGATTTCAAATTACATTTTTCCGCCATTTTTGTTTGGCTCCAGCTTGGCAAAACTCTAGTTTTACCAACTATATCTTTTGTATCTATGTCAACAAGATGAAGCGCGTGAAAAAACCAGCCGATATCAGAATAGTTGTTAAAAACTTTGACAACTTCTTCAATTTTGTGATTCAAGAAAACATCATCGGCATCCATAAAACAAATTATTTCTCCTTTGCAAGCCTCAAATCCCGCATTGAAAGCTGAAGCTTGACCTTCGTTTTTCTTAAAAAGGGAAACTATTTTTGAATCATAGCTATCTATTAGCTCCCGAGAGTTGTCTGTAGAGCCGTCATCAACTACTAATACCTCAATAAAAGGATAACTTTGAGATAACGCACTGTCGATTGCCTTCCCTAAAAATTGTCCGTAATTGAAATTATTTATAATAATACTAACTGTCGGTTTTTCCATGTTTAGCCTCTTTCCTAAACCCAAAATTTAATACGGTAGTGTTGATATAAATGGTTTTAAACTTATCTTGTATGAGAAAAATATTGATAATACTCAAGCCAAATTAAGTAAAAATAATTCCTCGTATGCCTTAAGATCCATATCATCAGCAAATGCATCTTCAAAGCGTTCGGTACTTCCTTGTTTCATTTTTTCTAGTTCTTCTGAATTGTCAAGCAGCCAATCAAACTTCTGTAAACAGTCTGCTTCGTCATCAAAGTAATGCGCGCGTGCTCCAGCAACCCAGCAATTGAAAGCATTATCATGGGCAAGAACAGGATTGTTCGCAGCAAGTGCTTCTACTAGGGAAGGATTAGTTCCCCCGACCTGGTGTCCATGAACATATAGACGGCAGTAAATTCTTAAGGTCTGAACAATATTGCGCTCATAAATTGCGCCGAGAAACAAGACTTCTTCACTTGAAGCTTGCATGACCTTGCGATGATAAACATTCTCTTTAGGTCGATAGTTACCTAAAATTACCAAACGATAGCCTCTTTTTCGAGCTGAAAAAGCAGAAACAATTTCTAAAATCGAATTTTCTGGTTCAGCTCTAGCAATGACTAAAGCATATCTATCTTTAACCAGCCCATACCTTTCAAGGAGTGATGCGTCATTATGGGTTACACGATCTGCTCCATAGGGAATCATGGTAATTTTGCTGGCAGAAACTTGTTTAGAAAGATGCTTTTTAATTACTGGATGATCGGCAATTAAGCTATTGCCAAGTTTGGCTCCAAGACGCTCATTAAGATATAACCAAGCTTTCTGTAATGCATTCCATTTCTGGCGCTGCCATTCTAACCCATCCATGTTGATGATATTAAACTTATTGTATAGGCGATATAAAACTGAAAAAATAGCAGTATTATAACCGAGAGTTAAGATAATACCATCAGCATTTACGGCAGCATGAAGAGCTGATTTAAAATCGAATAAAATGGAGTTAAGAGAATCATTTTTTTTGGTACTGATATAAATTAAGCGAATTCCCTGCCATTCTTTACTGGGAACATCGCGTTCTTCAACTTGACAATAAACAGTTACCTGCCAATTTTTTTTAACTAAGTAAAGAGCTAAACGCTGAGCGAAGGTTTCAAATCCACCATGATTTGCTGGTATACCACGGATACCCAAAATTGATAATTTACGCTGCATAATAATCTTGATAACTTGATAATTGTATTTACTTAACGCTTTAAGAGATAGATCCCATGTCTTAAAATCAAGAGCTGTATTTTGGTAAAAAAAGAAAAAAAGCCAGTTCTAGATGAGTTTACTAAGCAAAGATTGCAAGCATTTACCATGAGAAACACAATTTTCTTAAAACAGAATGGTGTTATCTCCCTGAAATTGATAATCAATCCGAGTAATTAAAATTTAAAATCATTCTCGAATTCACTAATAACCAAGTACTTATTTTGAATATTTTTATTCAATTAAATTTGAAATCTAAAGATCGCAAACGCGAGCAAGGTGCATATGTAAATGACAACAGTAATACACTAAATAAATAATACATTAAATAATAGTAGTAGTCAAATTTAATTAAGTATTTTTATTTACATAAAATAGTCTAAGTCTTGAATAAAGCAGAATACGTAGATTTCATCAATGCATTATTCATTGTGTAATCATCCTGATATATAAATTTCAAATAAAGAATCAGAAAAAAAATATAAATTTTCCATGATTTATAGGTTTTGGCACTGTGGTTTCTAAATTATTCAGTGCTATCACTTAATTAGTTATTAGTATTTATTAACAATCAATTAACTCAAAAAAAAGCAAAAATATTATTCTTTAAATTTAATTATGGCTACTATTAATTTCAATCAAATTGGTTCATTTAACGGGATTGAAGGTGGATCTAAAGTTTTAAACAATCCAACTTCACTTCAGTTTGGTCCTGATGGCAGGCTTTATGTGGCTGAGCAAAATGGTTCGATTAATGCTTTTACGGTAACTCTTCAAGATGGTCAGTATATCGCTACCGCTCATGAAGAGCTATTACTTGCCAACGGTAGCGAAGTCGTCAAATCAATTCAAAATCATAATGATGACGGTTCTCTTGGTGCTGATATTAATAGTGGTAATCCAGTTACCAATAGGCAAGTCACTGGAATTGTCGCAGCGGGAACAGCAGCAAATCCCGTACTTTACATTTCTTCTAGTGATCCCCGCATTGGTAAGAGTGGAGAAAAACAACTCGATACCAATTCTGGTGTTGTAACTCGGGTAACCTGGACAGGGACGGAGTGGGAAGCGGTAGATATTATTCGAGGACTACCTCGCTCAGAAGAAAATCACTCTGTCAATGGCATGGTGCTGAGTCCCGATGGAACAAAACTATACTTAGCCGTTGGTGGAAACACTAATAATGGAGCGCCTTCTGAATTTTTTTCATATACAGGTGAATATGCTCTTTCGGGTACAGTTCTAGAGATCGATCTGACGGATATCGAAAGTCGCTCGATTTTGACGGACTTAGCGGGTGGTCAAAATGGTACCTCCAGACAATATGTTTACGACTTGCCAACACTGGACGATCCGACTGTTGCCAACGATGGAGTCCGAGAAGATAGTAATGGTTTAGATGTTGCTGGTCCTTGGGGCGGTAACGATGGATTTAACATGGCAATTCTGCCTGATGATGCCCCCATCAGGATTTTCGCCGACGGTTTTCGCAATAATTACGACTTAGTATTTTCTGAGAGTGGTCAGCTCTACACTGTCGATAACGGCTCCAACAGCAATCTTGGTGGAAATCCCTTAGATGCCGATGGCAATCCTACTGACCAGTCAGGTGCAGGGGAAGCAACTAATACCCCTAATAATGGTGGAGCTGGTAACCCCGAACCACTATTTTTGATTGAAGATGGCGGCTATTATGGACACCCAGCTCCCGCAAGAGCTAATCAAGATTTACCATGGACAGTTTACGATGATAATGGCGCTCCCGATACATCCCTATTCCCCAACCAAGTCTCCGATCTTTCTAGCCTGGTTCCTAACGGAGTCAATATTCAAAATGGCTTTATTATCGACCCCAGTAAATTTACTGGCGATGCTACTCGTCTAAGTCAAAGTGGAATTCGCATTCCCTATAACAGCTCAGAAAGTCCTAGTTTATTTAATTTAGGTTCATCTAGTAATGGACTGGTTGAATATACTGGGGATTCGTTTGATGGAGCTTTAAAAGGAGCTTTGATTGTCACCCAATTTAACGGCAACGTAACGCTACTCAATTTAAGTCAAGATGGAACAACCCTAGAACCTTTAATCGATCCTGGTAATGACGGCATTCTTGGTACAGCAGATGACGAAACCATTGACGCTGATGGAGTATTTCCACTAGTCACAGGACAGTCACAGCCCTTGGACGTCACTGTTGGTCCCGATGGCACTATTTGGGTAGCTGAATTTGGTCCTGACAACATTAAAGTGTTTGTCCCTTCAGATATAATACTCCCAGAAGATCCAGATTTTGACAATGATGGCATCCTAAATGTTGACGACCCATTTATTCGGGATGCGACAAATGGTAATTCGGTGTTGATTGTTCCTGGTCAAACACTGCTGTGGGATTTTGATGCTAACCAGGACGATAACCTGCCTGGACCCAACGGGTATGGTGGGGGATTAACTGGTGTCATGATTGATGGCACCACAGATTTTGAGCAATTTTTTCAAGAGCCTGCTACTTTTCCCGATCAAATTATCAAGCTTGACAATGTCAAATTTACTACCGCCGCA
>JBCCDL010000163.1:0-9460 GCA_039030815.1 Cyanobacteria bacterium P01_A01_bin.83
ATTCCTCTGGGAATGACGGTTTTACTTTGTCTGGGGAGCGTTTACTCTTGGAGTGTATTCCGCAATCCTTTAGAAAGCGAATTTAATATTGGTGCCACTCAAAGTCTCTTGCCTTATACCTTCGCCCTGGTATTTTATGCAGCCCTGATGCCCATTGCTGGATTTTATATACCTCGTGTTGGTACTCAAGCTATGACGGCAATCGGTGGTATGTTTGTCGGTGTGGGGTATATTCTCTCTAGCTTTGCCACTAATATTGCTATGATGACCTTCACCTACGGAGTCATTGCTGGTTCTGGAGTTGGTATTGCTTACGGTGTACCAATGGCTGTGGTTGCCCGCTGGTTTCCCGACCAAAAAGGACTGGCAGTAGGATTAACCATTGTTGGCTTTGGGCTTTCTCCCTTGATTACTGCTCCCTTAGCTAATAGCTTAATTGATATTTACTCGGTTAAACCTACCCTCAGAATTTTGGGCATTGTCTTTACCGCCATCATTCTGCTAATTGCGATCGCCCTAAAAATGCCTCCTCCAGATTGGCATCCTCAACGTACAGTACAAGCTCAAGCTACTACTAGACATGACTACCCTGTAAAACTGCTTCAAAGCCGTTCTTTCTACGGACTGTGGATTTGCTACGCTATTGGTACTTTGGTGGGGTTAAGTGCGATCGGTATTTCTAGTTCAGTAGGATCAGAAATTATCAAGATTAATCATAAATTAGCAGCAGCTAGCGTTTCCTTGTTTGCTTTATTTAACGGCATCAGTCGTCCTCTGTTTGGCTGGTTAAGCGATTGCTTTAAACCTCATTATGTAGCGATCGCAACCTATACTTTAATTTTAATTGCCTGTATCCTGATGCTCAATGCCCAAGAAGGACAAGTTGCTACTTATTTAGTTTCTTTTTGCCTATTTTGGTTCTGTTTAGGAGGATGGCTGGCGATCGCGCCTACTACTACTCTACGCTTTTTTAACCCTGAGCGCTATGCTCAAAATTATGGACTGGTGTTTACGGCATATGGTGTGGGGGCATTATTAGGCACCTTAACCACAGGGCAAATTAGGGATTGGTTTGGTAGCTATACTTATGCTTTTTATCCGATGGGATTACTGGCAATTATCGGTATTGTAGTTGCCAGTATGCTGCTCAAACGGGATTAGGCGACCCTTAGCCGACCGATCGCATATCCGCAGGAGACAAAAATAGTTAATTGTCGAGAGATTTCGTAGTGAGTTGAGTATGTAGAAATATGTTTGACTGTTTGTTTCTGTTTGCAAAATTCAAAATTACTACAAGTCATCAAAACTTTTAATGCAATAGTTTACATATCGAGGAACCTTACATCACAAAATGATAAATCCCAGTTAAAAGAGTCATTGTCGATGTAGATTATCTGTATGACCATTTAGTTATGCAAATATTAAATATGGTTGCTACTACGCCTCAGCCAATCGTTAAAACCTCTACAGAAGAAACCCTACTTTCTCCTCGCTTTTACACTACCGACTTTGATGCGATCGCTAATATGGATATTTCCTCTCAGGAGGAAGAACTTGAAGCCATGATTGCTGAGATGAAGACGGACTATAACCGCTATCATTTTGTTCGAGATGAAGAATTTCAACAGTCTTGGGATCGGATAGATGCCAAGACGCGGGCTGTATTTATAGATTTCTTAGAACGCTCATGTACCTCAGAGTTTTCAGGTTTTCTCCTCTTCAAAGAACTATCGCGCAAGCTTAAAGGACGAAATCCAATTTTGGCAGAAATATTTCATCTGATGGCGCGGGATGAAGCTCGTCATGCGGGTTTTTTGAACAAAGCCATGAGTGATTTTAATATTTCCTTGGATTTAAGCTATTTAACTAAACATCGCACTTATACCTTCTTCAAACCAGAGTGGGTAATCTATGCAGTCTATCTTTCCGAGAAAATTGGTTATTGGCGTTATATTTTAATGTATCGTCATTTAGAAGCCAATCCCGAATATCAGTTTTATCCCCTATTTAGGATGTTTGAAAGCTGGTGTCAGGATGAAAATCGTCACGGCGATATCTTCAAGGCTTTGTTGCGATCGCAGCCTAAAATGTGGAACAATTGGCAAGCAAGATTATGGGCGCGTTTTTTTCTCTTATCAGTCTTTGCCACCCACACCCTAACCGTCCACGAAAGAGCAGATTTCTACGAAGCAGTGGGTTTAGATGCCCAAGAATATGATCGCGAAGTAATCCGCAAAACCAACGAAACCGCAGCTAGAGCCTTTCCTGTAAACCTCAATGTGGAACATCCTCAGTTTTTCTCACGCTTGGAACGTTGTGCAGATCGCAACGAAAAAATGAAAGGGATTGAATCTGGCAATACAGCAAAAATAGTTAAATTACTGCGTAAATTGCCCTTGATTGCGGGAACTTTTACCGATCTATTGCGCTTGTATTTAATTAAGCCCATAGATGCTGAATCTCTCCGAGGAACAGTGCGTTAAAAGTCCATAAAACAATAAATCAAACCTATAAAGAAAATGACGTTACAGATTGCAAGTGTGAAACCAAAAAAAACAATCTCATCGTAGTTGTTCTTTTTTAGTTAATTTACTCCATGTGCAACCTTTTCTGAGTCGTTAGTCCTTGACTTCATAGGGTTTCAGAAAAACGAATTTACTTGAAATCTGCTGAAAGTCTTATTCGTTCCTAGAAAGTTGCACACCACGTTTAATTTGCCTTGTTAATAAATAACTAGACAAAGTCATACCCAATCCAGCAACGCCAGAACATAATTCAAACCTTAAGAATTAGAATTACAGGTGACACCATGAGTGTAAATGTCGTTGGATTTCTAGATTTTCCCCCTTCCAATCTAATTGATGCGGATACCTCAATATTCTTTGCTTCATCTGGAGGAATTTGGCAAAGCGGAGGAGAAGAGACAGGCGTATCTCTAGTTTTTCCTCCATCGGATTCAGAAGAACTAGAAAATTTTAATTTTAATGTCAGTGATGCAGTGGGTGGAAACGGAAATCTTTTGTTTTCTGCCTCGGAAAACGAATTCGGACAAGAACCTTGGATTAGTGATGGTACCCTCGAAGGTACGAGGATTCTAAAAGATATTAACACTAATGGTTCTAGCAATCCTCAAAACTTTTTCGAGCTTGATGGCACTTTTTACTTCACTGCCGAAGATGGAATCAATCAAAGAACGTTATGGAAAAGCGATGGTACTACTGAAGGTACTGAATTAATTCCCAACATTGAAATTAGAAATTTTCAAGGTCTTCCTCCCAATTTTACTGACTTTAATGGGACTTTGATCTTTTTCACAGCTCCTGGTGTTGGAGATCATCGTTTATGGAAAAGTGATGGCACTGGAACAGGAACAGAATTAATCAGAAGTTTCGGCGCAACTCTAGAGCAATTTACGGTGGTAGATGACACGCTATATTTTGTTACTGATCAACAATTATGGAAAAGCGATGGTACTACTGAAGGAACTCAACTAGTTGCACAAGTGTCTACTGCGAGAGAATTAACAAGTGTAGATGATGCGCTTTTCTTCGTTCAAAGTAATCCCGATATTGGCGAAGAATTATGGAAGAGTGATGGCACGCCTGAAGGTACTGTTTTAGTAAGAGATATTCGACCAGAAGAGCAAGTCAATGGAGTAACTCAGAATTTTAGTTCTGAACCTGAAGATTTGATTGATGTTAACGGTACATTATTTTTTACTGCTGATGATGGAGTTAATGGCAGAGAATTATGGACAAGTGATGGAACTTCAGAAGGCACTCAATTAGTTATAGATTTGAAAGAAGGAGAGGATTCTTCAATTACATCTGATTTTACTCATGTTAATGGTACTTTATATTTTCAGTACTTTAATAGCAATGATGAATTTTTGGGAGAATTGTCTATTGAAAATCAGCTTTGGCAGAGCGATGGTACACAAGCAGGAACTTTTGAAATTGAAGCAGAAGAACTTTCTGTCGGTGGAGAGCAGGTAGAAGACTCTTTTATTGTGTTAGGTAGGGATAATAGTGAATTACTAGAATTCAACGACCAATTGTATTTTACTGGAGAAGCATTTTCTTTTGACGATGGAGGTTATCAACCAGCACTATTAACTCTGGCAGATGTAGATAACACTATCGTTTATCGCTTGTTCAATCCCAATGTAGGGGTTCATTTTTATACTACCGATGTAGCAGAAAGGGATGAGTTTGTTGCTACAGGTAACTATCAGTCTGAAGGAGAGTCTTATCGTTCGGTAGAGCCCAGTGCAGAGGATGCAGAAGACGTGTTCCGCTTCTTTAACGAAACTACAGGAGTATATTTATATACTACCAGTGAACTAGAAAGAGATGTAATTATTGATACTCTACCCGACTTTACTTTTGAGGGCGCAAGATTTAGTGCTTATGAAACTGAGGTAGAAGGTTCGATTCCCATCTATCGTTTCTTTGAGCCAAGTATTGGTGTACATTTGTATACTCCCAGCGAAATCGAAAGAGATGCAGTACAGGAAGATTTACCCAACTATACTTTTGAGGGGATCGCTTATTATGCTTTACCTTTAGAATCAGCAGAGTTATAGGTTTTGTCATAATTATGGCGATCGCCCTTATCGATCCCAATACTAAAGCGATCGCTTTAAACCTCATTATGTAGCGATCGCAACCTACACCCTAATTTTAATTGCCTGTATCCTAATGCTCAATGCCCAACAAGGACAAGTTGCTACTTATTTGGTTTCTTTTTGCCTATTTTGGTTCTGTTTGGGAGGCTGGCTGGCGATCGCTCCTACTACTACTCTACGCTTTTTTAACCCTGAGCGCTATGCTCAAAATTATGGACTGGTGTTTACGGCATATGGTGTGGGGGCATTATTAGGCACCTTAACCACAGGGCAAATTAGGGATTGGTTTGGTAGCTACACTTATGCTTTTTATCCGATGGGATTGCTATCAATTATTGGTATTGCAGTTGCTAGTATGATGTTAAAACGCGATTTTCATTAACTCAGCTAGTGTTCAACGTTCTCATCTCCGCCAAAGAACCAGGATTATTAGAGGCGGGGATAGATACAAGCAATCGTTACTTAAGAAATTAAAAGCGAAAATCGCCGCCATAGATTCTATAATTACAATTAACCATAATAAAATTATGTATACTTAACGCAATTGGTCAAATAACAATTTCCCATTCACGATTTTCTTGAAGTTAAAATCAGTCAAGCAAGCATCTTATTCAAAGAGAACGTATCGATTTTTACCAGCATTATCAAAAATGCCTAATCCAAATCAAAAATCACCATTGGGATTGCTACTACATAATGCTGGTCTAATCTCCTATGAGAAATTACAAAGTGCTTTAAACACTCAACAGCAACACAGTAATATGAAGCTCGGAGAAGTTTTAATATTACAAGCAGG
Organism: Cyanobacteria bacterium P01_A01_bin.83; assembly: GCA_039030815.1. Classification (GTDB taxonomy): domain Bacteria; phylum Cyanobacteriota; class Cyanobacteriia; order Cyanobacteriales; family Xenococcaceae; genus Waterburya. The sequence goes on from JBCCDL010000163.1 coordinate 5,424, forward strand.
AGTAAGAGCCAAAACTATTGATTTCTTCGTTAATAAATGGCAAAAAACTGTTTCACAAGGGAGACATTTGCCAATTGGTTACTATTTGAAAGATGCTGGTTTGTTGAGTGAGAATCAGATTAAAACTATTCTTCAAGAACAGCAAAGTAACCAACAAAAGTTTGGTATTCTTGCTGTTAAAAGAGGTTGGATCGAGCAGGAAACTATTGATTTTTTTGTCGAAAGCTTATCTTTAAAGCCTCCTCAACTTATCTCTTTAAGTACTCTTCAAGAATACAATAGCGATACTTTATGTCTGAAAAAAAAATATGCTAACTATTCTTTAATTTTAAGTAGAATTTTAGCTTGGACTGGCGGAAATCTTCATTTGACCAAAACTATTTGCCATATATTTGCTAACTCCGATCTGAATATTCCTACGGGTTCGGAATTTAGTGCTGTCGATCTATTTATTGAAAGTTCATTAATTAAAAAATGGCAGGTTAGTGAAGCAGCAGAGTATATCAGAGTTATCGGACAAAATTTGGTTAATAATCCTAGATATAGCTCAAAACTTTTACTCAAAGAATATAGAGAAATATTATTATCGGGTAGTAAAGAATATCAGAATACTGAAGAGCAGAATGAGTTACTTTTATTGGGTTTATTATCGCATCAAAATAAACAACTAAGTGTAGCTAATATAATTTACCAGCAAGTTTTTAATCAAGACTTTCTTGCCCAGCAATTGAGCAAAACACAGCCAGATATTGCTACTGCAAATAATTCCAAGAATAAAAATGAAATAGTTCCAAACACGAAACACGCTCCAATTGAAGTCAATCACAAAACTAAAGGGGAAAAAACTAAAGTGACTCAATTACCTAATAGTAAATCCAAAAAAGGAGATTCAAACTCAAATCATGCTCCGATTGAAGTCAATCATAAAACTAAAGGAAAAAAAACTAATGATAGCAAGCCAAAGATCGGTACTCCTAAACCACTAACTATCATAGTTTCATTGATCGCTTTAGGTACGATCGCCTTATTAGCTCCTTTATTTTTAAAGATGAATAATTATTACTCATTACAATTGCAACAAAAGCAACAAAAGCAACAACAGGAACAAGCAGAATCAGACTTTACATCGGAAGTTAAGAAATTTGAGCAGTTTTGTAATGGCATAGATTTTACCGATTCTAGTGCTTCATTAAGTCTAATATCTCAATTAGAAGAAAATCAGCAGCAATTAGGAGAAATTCCTCAAAATTGTCGGATAGCCCTAAATCGGCTCAGAATTATGGCAGCTCCTGAGCTTGGTAAAGAAAGCAGAATCTTGGAGGCAATCAAACATCTTTGTAAAATCCCTGGAGATTCACAAATGCATCTTGAGGCGGAAGTCTGGCTAAAACATTGGTATGATTCGCCTACCTGGGGTCAAAAAACTAAGCTCTATTTAGAAGATTTTGCAGAATATAAGGATTTTGACTGTCCTGCTGCTCATTTTGTCCAATCTAAAAACTAATATAATTTTATACGCAGCAGCTTCAAGAATGGACAATTAACAATGGATAATTACTCGTCTTTATTCCCCATCTTCTAACTATCCCAATCTTTCAATCAATTGATCACCTACCCGTAGAGCATTAGCAATTACCGTCAAGGCAGGACTCACCGCAGCACTAGAAGGAAAGAAACTACTATCTACCACGTATAGATTATCAACATCGTGGGTGCGACAGTTGAGGTCTAATACGGAAGATTGAGGATCTTCTCCAAAGCGACAAGTACCGCATTGATGAGCAACTACTTGAATCGGCGCAGCGCCATAGGGATGAATACCGCGAGATTTTTTATCTGTGGCTTTGAGGACTTCTTGCCAACGATACAACAGGCGATCGTGTGCCTCTAAGTTATTCGGTGTATAGTCTAAATAAAGCTTTTCTTCTTGAAGGTAAACCCTATTTTTTGGCTCGGGTAAATCCTCTGTTTGTAGCCACCAGCCAACGGAGTTTTTGGCTAATTTCTTCAAACCAAAACCAGGCATTAATTTAGCTGCGACGGACAAAAGTGGTGGAGATTCAGAGAAGATAACATCTTGCAATAGACCGCCTGAATCTTGAATGTGTCCCATTGGGTAAGGAAAATCTTCGTCACCCCAATAGAAATCATTAATATACATACTGCGCTGAAACAAACCATCATTAGGCTTGGGCGACTGTTGAATAATCACCGTCATCAGTTGTTTCATTAAATTGCGCCCTACCAGATCGGAACTATTAGCTAACCCATGAGGATGTTTTTCGTTAGCCGAGCGCAATAATAAGGCAGCAGAATTAATCGCTCCACAGGAAAGCACGACGATCTGAGCCGTAAAGAGATAAGTTTGTCCATTTACTTCTGTCTGTACCCCTTTTACTTCTGTTCCCGTAGGATTAGTGTGTAAAGCCACAACTCTTGCTGAAGTTTTTAGAGTTAAATCTTTTTGGGCTCGAATAACTGGACTTACTCCCGTATCTTCTGAGTCGGTGCGCCCTTCATCCCCAATACCAATAGGAAGATAAGCAGGATGGAGTCCCTGTTTGTCAAGGCGAGCGCCTAATTCCACCATTTGAGCAATGCGATCTACAGGAGGCAGCGGAAAATCCTTACTCCGAGTCGGTTCGGTTGGGTCATCTCCTGCCTTACCATGAGCCTGATAGAGTTCCTCGGCTGCGGTGTAATAGGGCTCAAAATCCTGATAACTTAAACCCCAAGCGGGGGAAATTCCCTCTTGATGCTGTATCTGCTCAAAATCCTTCTCTCGTAGACGCAATAACGCACCACTATAGATTTTAGTATTACCACCAACACAATATTTAGCTTGAGGAAAAAATGGCTCTCCCTCGCGCTCGTACCATTGTTCTGGAGCGTGATAGTCTTCTTTCTTAAATAGTTCGTCTTCAACTAATTGGGAGCTTTCTTTCTCACTAAACTCACCTTGTTCTAATACTAAAATCTTCTTGCCAGCCTCGGCTAATTTGCGAGCTAGTGTACCACCCCCCGCACCAGTGCCAACAATAATTACATCGTAAAATTGGTCATCAATAATCATGTTATTTGTCCTCTGTTATTAGTCAGTAGTTATTAGCGAGCGCAACTTGTTTGAGAATCTATTCTCGATTTGCAGAATTTATTATTTCTTGAGGATGCACTATAGTAATTTCTGAGAATCCCTTAAAATCATTGGGATTGAGAGTTAAAATGTGGCTAATTTGATTTACGAGCATGACTGCAACAATTTAAGTGTCATGAGTACGTTTCCCCTTAATTTGATTTTCAGTTACTAAATCAAGCCACGCTGGAAATACAAGTGATGTTTCTTCAATTAGAGGAAAGCGATTTAGAAGTTGTTCTATGATGTTGTTAACTTGTCTTGTAGACCAACCCAAACCATTTACATCAACTGGGCGCGTAGCAACTACCCAAAGTTCAATTAACACTTGTGCTGTTAGATAACATTCATTCGACTGTTCTAATAAAATAGCTACTGTTTTGGTGACGAAATCGTGCTGTTTATCAGATGGATTAGAGAATCGCAAAATGACATTGGTATCCAGCAAATATTTTGTCATTAGTCGTAAATACTAATACGGTCGAATACTTTATCGCTGAGACTGATATTGCTATGAGGTAATTGAGTCACCCATTCTCGGAAATCTTGCGATCGTTCTTCTGGTGTCGCTTTTTGCCAAAAAGGTTTAAGGTTACTTCTGTTTTTATCCTGAACTTTCAATGAAATTATAAGATCGGCTATTTGTTTTAGCTGTTCTTCGTTAAGATTATCTATTTCTTGTTTAAGAGTATCTTTTAGCATGATTAAGAGTATTTAGCTTGATGAGATTAGAGGTAGAGATCGTCTCCTTAATTAAATATTAACTGCACCTCGCGATCGCTATAGGCAAGTTGTCAATTGACAACTAAAAATGAAAACATTAATATTATGCTTATATGGCGAAAAAACACCCAAACAAAGAGATCCGATCAGCATTGGAGTATGCCAAGCAGAAGGGCTGGCG
>JBCCDL010000164.1:0-9459 GCA_039030815.1 Cyanobacteria bacterium P01_A01_bin.83
CCTGAATAAATTTGTCGAAAACATTCGATTTTAGTTTTTCGTTTACAATTGTTTTAATTTTCTCCTGCTCCTCATCAAAAACATTGACAAAACTTTCAAAATGATAACAGACATTATCTTTCGTCTTCCAAAAAACAATATAAGTTCTATTTCTTCTTCTAATGGTGACAAATCCTGCTCATCTAAACCGAATTCAACTAAAGATATATCTTGAACATTAACGGCTTCGTAACCATCAAGCTCGAGTTGTACCGACCATTTAGCGGGATAGGTGCACTCAATGGGTCGAATTAAAGTACCCCTGTAGCCGATGTCGCCGTAGAGATAAACGAGATCCCCTGAAGCCAGTGAAGCCTGTTGGTTCTTCGAGCTAGCTGGCGATCGCCCTGTAATTGTTTCGATCGGGGTTTTGGTGATCAGTTCTACTTTTGTGTCGTGTATACTTGATGGTGTGTTCATTTTCTTTTTATGAGCAACTTCGTTGTCAGAGAGAAAAGTTTTCCAGACCTGAACTCTCTGACAATACAATATCATAAAAATTAACGTATACGTGAGGCAATGACCAAAAAAAACAATAAAGATAACAGATTTAAAGGAAAAGGATTGGGAACAACTGATAAACAATCTCCAGTTAGTGTTAAGTTGTCACCAGAAATTGATTCTATAGTGCGATCACTGCCTAATCGCTCAGAATTTCTTAGAGAAGCGATCACAGAAAAACTACGGAAAGAAGGTCTTTTAGCTGGATAATATCTTAAAACTATGGAAAATCAGCTTTTAGCAAGAATTACTCACCATCGAGATATATGTCATGGTAAGCCTTGTATTAGAGGACTTAGATATCCTGTTGAGTTCATCTTAGAGCTTCTTAGTTCTGGAATGACAGGGGAAGAAATTTTGGCTGACTATGACGATTTGGAAACAGAAGATATTCAAGCAGTTTTGTTATTTGCAGCACGATTGAGCCAAGTTAAAAGTATTCATAAAATCGCTTCATGAAGTTTTTGGTAGATGCTCAATTGCCAGTTCGTTTGGCTAAATTTCTACAAGCAAGTGGTTATGATACTCTACATACAAGAGATTTGCCCCAACAGAATGCGACTTCGGATACTGAAATTAGCGATAGAAGCGATCGCGCAAGGAAGAGTTGTAATTACTAAGGATTCTGATTTTGTAGATTCTTTTATGACTATTCAAAAACCATCTAAGTTACTGTTGATTTCTAAAGCGTTGTAGTTCAGATGCAATTGGATAAGCCCAATTTAAGTGCTTATTGCTCATATTGCTCTGCATAACTTTGTCGATTATATGTCTATCTACTTAATACTATTAATCAAATTGCTGATTATAGAAAGTTATAACCTTATTGTAAGATTCAAAGTCTGCATGAGAATCAATATAATTTAACTCAGAATCGGATAAGTTTCTGGGTTTATTTTGTAGAGATAAAGCCGTTTTATTGATAGCATCAATACCTGCTATGACGCTTGATTCTCTACTATCAACTTGTAAATAACTGAACAAGTGTCTCATTTTTGATTGATCTACAAAGAAATCTTCATATTTAACACAATAAATATCATAAAAATCTGCCAAATTCTGGAACTCTTGTAATCCTTCATTCCAGTCTTTTACAGCTTGGGAAAAATCTCGTTTACTTGACCAGCTATCATCTTTACCCAATATTGCATTGGCGGCTCTAGTATTATAAGAACATGCAACATCGTAGACATTACGAAAAATATAAACAATTTTTGCTTGAGGTAGGTTTAACCAGGTATTTTTCCAGGATTGAGTAAATTTAGGTCTTTTATCACCAAGATAACGGGCAGTTTTAAACTTATCTTGAATCTTTTCGTAAAAGTGAGGACGAGCCTGATAATTTTCACTTTCAGAATCAAAAAAAGATTTTTTGGTAAATGATGAGGCAGAAATGTCGTCATTACTAGAATATCTTTCAATCCCCAAGCATATTTCTGAACTACTGTTGAGTAGTTTACCTAATGCTGTAGTTCCCGAACGAGCATTACCAATCGCAAATAAATAGTTTATTCCTTGCTGAATGTTAGTAGTCATTAGCTGACGACTCAGAGAAATTATCTTAATTTTATCAGCTAACTTATGATTAATTGGCTGCTCAATCTCAGATAAAAAATTACTAAGTTTTACTTGATAAAATTCAATCTTTTTGTAGATAAATTTATGATTGTTTTCAAGGGTAATTACTAAATCAAAGTTTTGCTTTGGTTCACTAATGGCAAAATTAATAGCACATGTCCAGCGGGCATTACTACTATTTGTAACATCTGGATATCTAGTTTTGACTACAGGAGAAGGACAGTTAACCTTCCCAGAAAAGCAAGAATTGTCGCTAACTAGATCAATCTCTTTGACTTGAATCTCTTTACTTAAAGCAAGACCGCTGAGTAAAATAGATGGCTTGTGATTGTAGATCAACTGATTATGGTCTAAAAATAGCTGATTATGCTGATGGGAATCTAAGGATAATGCATAAAAGTACGGCTGCCATTCTTTATTAGCTATTGAGTACAGTTTTATTTGATAACCTAATTTCAATTGATCGAGATTTTTAAGGATAGCTTCGTGATCGTTGCCCATAATTACGCCAAATAAGCCTAAACAGCCGACATTGTAACCACAATTCTCATAATTGACGAACAACCCACAGCGGCAAAAGCTCTACTAGCCTGCTTCAAGCTTGATAATAGAGATCTTTAGACAGAGCGATCGCTGGGAGAATAACCCAGGAGAGAATATTGAGAAAAATCTCAATTGTTGAGATTGGCAGCAATGTTTACTTTAACGCCAGGTCTTCTGAAAAGACTTTCGTTTCAACTAAATGAGCTTCCACATCTTGACGCAAATGCCAGACAGGGCGCAACTGTTTTTGAGAAAATAATTTCAATTGCTCGTCGTTTGTGCTATTTTTTAGGTTCGTCGAACTCACGTCCTCCAAAGTCTCACCCATTTAATTTCGATCTATTTTAAAATATCGATGCTTTTATGTCGCACAACTACTACAAATGATTTACTTCACCAACTAGTAGATTGAGATATTGACATAAGTATTTAAACATCAGTGACTGTGCCGAATGAATAAAAAAGTGATTGCCTGGAAGCATTTGTAAAGAGAAGGACTCTTTAGTCTGTTCTTGCCAAGCCTTTAACTCTTCATAGCTAACCTCTCGATCTTGTAACCCTCCAAAAGCAGTTATAGAACAATCTAATGGTGATTGAGCAGTATAGTTATAAGTATCAACAACGGTAAAATCTGCGCGTAAGGTTGGAAGCAGCAGTTGCATTAGTTCGGTATTCTCTAGGATCGCTTCTGGTGTTCCTTCGAGATCTCGCAGTTCATCCAAAAATTCGGGATTTGGTAAATTATAGATTGGTGGGTTTGGGTCGGGAAGTTGGGGAGCGCGATGAGCCGACACGAATAGATGAATGGGATTTAAGCTGTACTTTTGGCGGAGTAAGCGAGCTAGTTCAAAGCAGATTAGTCCACCCATACTATGTCCAAAGAAAGTAAAAGGTCTGTCTAGCAAGGGATACAAACCATCGGCGATCGCCTCAACCAAAGGATTCAAACTTACAAATGCCTTCTCTGCCAAGCGAGATCCGCGTCCTGGTAGTTCGACCAAATGAATCTCCACTGACGATGGCAAATTATCTGACCAATTGCGAAAACTTGCGGCACCACCACCTGCATAATGAAAGCAAAAGAGTCGCAACTGGGCTTTAGTATTAGGCTTAGGACAGATTGTCCAGGACTTTGAAGCTTGTGTGGTTGTCATTGTCAACTTATAGATTTGGTAGCTTGAGCTTTTATGAGAAGTGCTTAGATTTACTTGGCAGACACTGCCATTTTCTGCTGTAAACTAAGCGGTCGCAGATCTGTCCACATTTCTTTGATGTAATCGAGACATTCCTGTTTAAAACCGCTTTTGCCTGTATCTTTCCAGCCTCAGGGAATTTCTCGCTCATCGAGCCAGATTAAGTACTGTTGTTCATGATTGACAACTACTTTATAGGTTCTGCTGTCTTCTTTGTCGTTTTGATACATGACTTTCTTCTATTTATTAACTCAGCTATAGTTTAATTTTTTGCACTTATAATTATGAAATATTCGTTCTAGGTTAATTCAGGTTTAGTGTTTTTATCTGTGATGTTGGTCAAACTTTTGAATTCTCCATAAGTCAAGAAAAATATTATTGCCACAAATATTACATCAGCAATAAGTAATCCTAAATACACACCTCTTACTTCAAATATTTTAGAAAAAATCAATACAAAAGGCACATTTAAAATACCAATTCGCACAATAATCAATCCTAACATTGTTCTACTTTTCCCCAAAGCCATAAAGAGTGTAACGCTAAAATATGTCAAGGTGAATAATGGTGTGAAAATACTTAAGATTCTGAAATTCAAGATATCATTTTTGATAAAATTTGTTGCTGGTAAAACTAAATTCAAAAAAGTTTTTGGAGTAAGTTGTAAAGGAATCCAAATTAATAATAATAAAATAAAAGCACAAGTTGCAAAAGTTATATAAGCTTGTTTTATTCTCTGATTCTGTTTGGCACCATAGTTCATGCCGATAATTGGTTGTAAGGCTTGGGTGAGACCGAAAACTGGAATAAATGTCAGTGAAATTATTTCTTCTGCTGCTCCAAAAAAAGCCAAATCATTATTATTTCCGTAATTAGAAATTGAATTAAGAACAACAAATTGCTGAATCAGCATTACTAATGGATATAATAGCGAACCCATACCAACCGAAAATATTTCAGGTAATAAGTCTGTCGCGATCTTTATTTTTCTAAGATTAACAGGAATTAAACTTTTGCCCAAAATAAAATAAACCAAGTTAAAGGTACCACAAATAAGCATTGCTATAACTGTAGCTAGGGCAAGTTCAGCAGTTCCCCCATTATATATAGCAATAAATAAATAATTTAAAAATATATTAGCAGTTACAAAAATACCTGTAGATATTGCAGTCCATCTAATCTGACCTTCAGAACTAATTAGGTCTCCCAAAGCTGTTCCGACAATAAAAAAAATAGTTCCCACTGAAAAAACTTTTAAATATTTAATACCTTCTGAAGCTAGTTCACCACTCCCGCCCATAAGTGTAATTAACTCTCTACTAAATCCATAACCTATAGCTGTAATAAATAGTGAAATTATAATTCCAATTATTATGAGATTGCCAAATACTTTGGATTGAACTTTAACATCTTCCGCTCCGATAGCTCGGCTAAGAACAGAAGCTGAACCAGTTCCGATAAAATCAGCAAATCCCCAGATGATGATGGTGAATGGGAGAGCTAATGCAATACCAGCTAAGGAAGTTTCACCGATAAGTCTTCCCGCAAACAAAGCATCAATAAAAGTATTTAAAGTATTCACTAGAACCCCTAAAATACTGGGTACGGATAGCTTAAACATTAATTTAACTATATTTCCATGCAGGATTGAATCCTTAATTTGCGATTGTTTGCGAGAAACCATTATTTTATTTGACTTCCAATAAATAGCTGATGTGATACTGCTTGACTGACTCTGATTTCATTATTTTCCCTCTAAATACACGATCTATAAAATTATTTTGCTTTGCCGAATCAGGTAGAGGAATCAGAACAACCAGCATCACCTAGCCGATGATTGGGATCGAGCATCTTTAAACGACATTGTTCAAAAGTCTCCAATCTACTTGCTGCCGAAGATTTATTACAGCGCAAGCTCCCTTTTTCTTTGCCCCCAAATTGAGCGCAAACAGCAGTATGAGAATGAGATAATGTCCGATAAGCAGCTACGAATTGCTCGTGTTGAGCATGAAGTTCGACAGGAAGTTGTTGAAAAGCTGGAGAGAGCCTTTTCCAAATTTTGATTAGCAAAGCGTGATCCCAAGACATTAAGCCACTAAAATTTTCCGACCGAACATTTGGCGGTTCCATATTGGGGCGGATTTGATTTTCGTATTCCTCTCTACTAAAGCTACCAGCCAATTCCATTGCTGCTCCAGAGGCTAACATTAACTTAGTTGCCGTTTCCAATTCAACTTCAGCTTTACCGAGATTACCTGCTTTAAGTTGACTTTCAAAACGAAGCAAACATATAATTAGTCCTTGAACATCGACAAAAAATAACCAGTGGAATCCCTGCCAAATTTGCAGTATTTTTTGTAATTTTTCTGAAGTAATATTTGTAATCATTAAAATTCCTCTAAAGATAAATTGAAAACTCTTCCTAATAGATAAGCATGGCTTTTAAGTCCATCTTTTAAATCTTTGACTCGACTAGGATTAAATTTAGTATTGTCCCGTTCTAGTAAGAGCAAAGTTTTATAAACGGTGAGTAGTCCCAAAACTAGGCAGGTACTCTTATCTTCTGTTGTGATATGAGCTAATTTGAAACACTGGTTAAAATCTTCAACTTCCCAAGGTTTCAAGGAAGTTTCGGTAAAAGATATCGAGGGGGAACTAATTTGGCTGAGATCTATATTGGCTAATTCTTGCTCTATGATAGATAGGGCTTGGCGATTGGATAATTCATTTAAAGCTCGTAACAAGTTATGAAGCACCAGACGGGTTTTGACTTGGTTTGATAAGCTAAGTTGCTCCTCAATTGGTAAGTTGCTAGGAAAGAGTAGATAAAGTTGCGAGGGAAGAGAATTATCAGTCATATCTAAAGTAGGGTTGAGTTATAGCAATTCTCGTTATTGTTGAGGTACACCTCGGTGAGGAGAGGTAATAGGTAATAGGCAATCGTGACAAGTTAAGGCTCTACGTTGTTTGTCAATCGGTTTTTAGCTTTTAGCCCTTAGCATGCACGCTTTTTAGACATTTCAACGTCGATCTTCTTTTTGGAAGCGATGCCTACGGCGCGGCTCACGCGATCGCTTTCAAGTCAATTTTTAACTATATATAGCGTTGTTAAATCAACTAAACTCTATATGTAGTACTTGACTAAATTATGTTTTGCTTAACTTGTCACCAATGGGTAATAGGTAATAAATGTCCTAACCAAAATACGTAGTGCTATAGACCCAATTAATAAACTAAAAACTAAAAACTAAAAACTAAAAACTTTAAATAAATCAGTCAACAGTGACGCGGAGCAATTTGTGCCAAAGGCTTAATACATAGGTATTATTTAAAACTTGCTGATTAATTGATTAGTGTCTATAAATGTATGGAACACTAATTTTCATAGTTGCTATAGGGTTTAATGTTTTGCGTCGATATTTAACGCTACAGAATAAATTGACCGTTGTGATTGGTATCTTATCTTTAACAACGTTACTTAGCAAAAGTTATGCCGTAGCCCAATCAAAACCCAATACTACTAAAACGGTAGTAGGTGAATCAACACAGCAATCTACTACTAATATTACGCAAAGACCACCCACTCCCGTATTTTCTGGTCAGCAAGTGGGTCCAGATGCAGTTGTTCCAGTAGGAAATCAGGAAAAAATTACTGATATTGTGGTGCGGTATGTCGATTCAGATGGGAACTTAACTTCGGGTAAAACAAATCCTAATGTAATTACTAGAGAATTTGACCTCTCCCCTGGAGACATTTATGATGCTCAGTTGGCAAGAGAAGGTTTACAGGGAGTTTTAGACCTCACAATCGTTGATCTTGCCAGCCTTACTCTAGAGGAGACTACAGATAATCAAGCGGTAATGGCGATCGCAATTCAGGAAAGTAGTGGACTATCCATTGGCTTTGGCTTGACTTTGCCACCGCCTACGGCGCTACAGGGACCAATTAAACCAGTTCCCGTGTCAGCAATATCTGATAGTGCTGATGGCTTTGGTGCTGGAGCTCAGGTGAGGTGGTTGAATCTAAGAGGAGACAATCAAAAATTTGATTTGGGAGTTGAAGCTGGAGTCGAAACTTTTGGCTTGAATTTAGGATACAGAAACTTTTTTAAGCATGATCGCGGGATTGGCGTTAACTTTTTTAATAGTCGGAACATCGAATCTGAATTTGACGACGGTGATCAGGAGGTGAATTTACCTGATGGTGGCGATCCTTGGGTAACTCGTTTAGGTGGTGGTATTGAGTATTTCCGACCTCTGGGTCGAGATTTTCAGGGGGCGATTGGACTTTCTTATCAACGCGTATCGCTACGGGATGGTGCATTTTCTGATGGGATTGAACCTCTAGATGAGTTGGGTAATCAACTTACAGTCAGTGATGATGGACAAGATGATCTGTTAACCCTCAATTTTGCTGCGGTTTTAGATAAACAAAATAACCCAGAAAATCCTACCCGTGGCTTTAAACTGGAATTTGGTAGCGATCAGTATCTACCAGTAGGAGAAGCTGATATTTTAGCTAATCGCTTGGCAGCTAACTATACTCAATATCTGCCCGTGCCTTTATTTGGTTTTGGCAAAGGTGATCGAACTTTGGTGCTTAATCTCCAAGGAGGTACTATTTTAGGAGATGCTATTCCCTATGATGCTTTTGTTCTAGGTGGCTCTAGCTCAGTCAGAGGCTATGATCCTAGCGAGCTTGGTACTTCCCGCAGCTTTGTTCAAGCTAGTGTTGAGTATCGCTACCCCATTTTTGATTTCAATGCCTTTCGGAAAGAATTTGATGTTGGCGGAACCCTATTTTTTGATTATGCCAACGATTTAGGTTCGGATGATGATGTAATTGGTCAACCCGCTGTTGTCCGCGAGCGACCTGGTGATGGCTTTGGTTATGGTTTAGGTCTACGTACTCTAACGCCTATTGGTGCCGTCCGTACTGAATTTGCCCTTAGTGACGAAGGGGATACTGAGTTCATTTTTACTATCGGCGATCGCTTTTAAACGTTTATCATTTATCATTTAGCTGTTCAATGTTCAATGTTCAATGTTCAATGTTCACTGATAAAAAGCAAGATCCAGAAAATTACGCCCCCAAAGTTTCTTTAGTCAGAACAAATACATTGCCTTCATTACCTCTACCAATTCGCATATCTTGATCTAAGTATGTAATATCAAGCCAACCCTTTTGCTCTCCTCGGTCAATTTTAAAATCTAGAGGTAGAAATTTTTTACCCGATTCAATCTGCTGCACCAATTTACCAGGAGTTTGATAGCCCAAAAGCTTCTGTAAACCAATAATAGAGCGCTCAAACATAACGCTAACTCGGCGCTCAGAAACAGGCTCAAAAGTAGCCCCCACGCTAACCAAGCCTTCTAGCATTGGTAAACCGATAATCTCAGCGATATTGTAAATTTTAGCCTCTGAGGTTCGTACGCACTGATAAATTTGACCCAATTTAAATAAAGGAAAGCGATCCAAACCGAGGATTCCTTTGCTGGTAGTGTAAAGTAGTCGCCAGTCACCATCAAGTAGTTCCTTGGCTTCTAAAGGCTTTTGAGTTGGATTATCGTCCTCTAATTCTTGAATTGTCGAGAGAACTCGCAC
>JBCCDL010000165.1:0-9453 GCA_039030815.1 Cyanobacteria bacterium P01_A01_bin.83
ATAGTTCGTAGCGCAACGCGTACGCGCAGATCGTCGTCTTCGACGACTGGCAAAGCTTTGCTTTGCGCGCTCTTAGCTTCTTGGCGCAGTCGCTGCACGACGCGAAGCGTCGAAGCGTCGCTAGACGGGTCAGAACTAGCGACGCTGTCACCAGGGGTAATCTAGCCTGAAAACCTTACAAGGGATAGGTTTCAAAATCAGGAATTTTAAGATTTAGCGATTGCCATCTCTGAGTAATTTTTGCATTTTGATGGGAGAAAAACTGTTAAGGCTGATAGCCTAACTGTAAGGCTTTGGCATAATCTGCTGCTGCTTGTTGAGAATTACCCAACTGTTTGTAAGTGTAGTAGCGTTGTGCATAAGCCCAACTGTAGTTAGGGTCGAGAAGTATCGCTCGGTTTAAATCCTTTAGAGCTTTTTGATAGTTATTCGTTAGACGATAAACTTTTCCCCGATTGTAGTAAGGGCAGGGGTCGTTGGGTTCTAATTCCATAGCGCGAGTATAATCGGCGATTGCATCTCGATATTTTTCTAAGTTTTTATAAGCCAGACCGCGATTGGTGTAGTATCCAGATTCATGAGGAGCAAGGCTTATCGCTTTATTGGCATCGGCAATGGCACGAGAATTATCGTTTAGCTCGTTGTAGAGAAGACCGCGATTGTTATAAGCAAGATGTAAAATTTTAGAGGCTGAAAGATTGTCGGGATACATTTCAATTGTCTTAGTATAGTCGGCTATAGCACCCCGAACATCTTGTTGTTCTGCCTTAAGCACACCTCGATTGTAGTAAGCTCTTGCATAACCAGGAAATATTGTTAAAGCTTGCTCTAACAATTGGTAAGCACGATTGGAGTCGCCAGCACGATAGGCATCAAATGCCATATCGACCATTTTTTCGGCATTGCTTAGCCGTTTTGATGAAGATTTTCGATGTTGTTGTTTATTATTACTTACTACTAATTCGGCACGGCTACTTTGTGTATGGGTAGAAAGCAAAATCAAACATATTAGAAAAAATAGAAAATAATTTATTTTGGTATTGGATTTTAAGATCATTATTTAATTAAAGCTATCGACTAATTCTAAAATGACACTTGCTATCGATTGAGGCAGTAATTTAGAGAGCAGACAATAAAGAATGACGATCACACCGATTTGAATCTTTTAACGCTAATCTTTACTGTCAGGCTGCACTTAAAACAAAGTCTACAAAAATGTTCGTCAAACTAGGGGGATGACAACAATTCGTGAATTTTACTCCCATATCCCCCTTAAACCTTTACCCTCACTGAGTTTTATTAACTAGGAATTAGCGATAAGGGATAAAACTAGCGAGACTGTTATGAGGGGCAATCTAAAATTTTTGCAGCTTTTAGTGTTTGAGATAAGTGGGTAGGTGAAATTAAATATAAAATAGCTGTGGCAGGGGTTAGGGTGTAGGGTTTAGGGGTCAGGTCAAAGATTGACTACTTGGGTTTTATAAATTATTCTGCCTACCTACTTAGCTAAAGTGATGAGTTACCAAATAATCGCTAAAATTATTGTTGTATATCAACTCTGGCTTTTGATGGGTGATGAATTGAATTACTAGTTTTTCAGGAACTACCCAAAGGCTGCAAAAATAATAACTTCTGGCGATCGCGCTTTTTATAAAAATACTGATTTTGAAACCTATACCCAGCAAGAGTTTTGAGTTAGATTGCCCCTGGTAGCAGCTTCGCTAGTTTTACCCCTAGACGTGACTTGAGCCTTCGGCTCTGCGGGGAAACCCCCAACAAAGGGCTTGCCCGCATGTGCGCGCTGCGCCGATTTTAGCTCTTAGCTTTTTTAGATTCAAGTAGTTATTTAAAAGTTAACTATTATAGATCTAGAGCTACGCAATTCTTTCGTTTCTGACTTATATACTTGCTCATTTTAATTCACACCAGACGTATTTTATCTCTGAAATGTCTGACAAACTAATTCCCCTGGACTGTTGGGTTTAAAAGGAATAGGATACTTGCCTTTACGAGTCAAAGTGCGATCGCGACAGTTATAAATTTCTTTGTATCTCTGCTTTTCGCCATCGATACTAACTTTGGCTCGATATTCCCAATAGTTTTTAGCACTGCGTTTTAGCTTAAGAACACAAACCTGTTGCTCATTCCTGACTCCACACATAGCAGCATCAGCTATCGGCATTAATCCTAACCAAAATATCAAAAAAAATAATAATAAATATTTGGATCTCACTACTTACAAATACCCAAGCTGATATTCTTATATGTTGATTGTTGATTGTTGATTGTTAGGGTAACTCTAAGGCAATTTTTCCCATGTTTCCTGTACGAAAATCATACAGTACTTGACGAGCAACCCGTTCTTTATCTCCTTTAAAAGAGCGATCGCTAACTTCTTGAATAAAAGCTTCTCCCGTAGTAGCACTCGGATCAAATTCAAAATTAAAGCGAGACTGCAAGGCTTTGTCATAACCAATCTTGATGAGTAAATCTATAGCCGCTGCCGCCACTACTTGGTTATCATATGCCGCCTGTCCAATATCCTCACAAATAGCTAATTTTACAGCATCCTGCTGATTTTCCAAGCGCCAAGGAATGATTCCAGGAGCATCTAATAGCTCGATTTCGGGAGATATTTTAACCCACCGTAACTGACGAGTTACACCAGCACGACGCTCACTGACGACAATTTTTTTGCCCACTAAACGGTTGATTAAAGCTGACTTACCTACGTTGGGAAAGCCAATTACCACCGCCCGTACAGGACGAGGACGCATTCCGCGATCGCGCCGCCGCTGGTTCATTGTCACCCCTGTTTTTTGAGCAGCACTTTTAATTGCTTTAATTCCTTTACCCTGCTTGGCGTTAGTAAAATACGGGGTAATTGCTTGGGATTGATACCAGCTTAACCAGGCTTGTTTTGCTCCTTCGGATATCATGTCCTCACGATTTAAAACAGTAATTCTTGGTTTACTCCCAATCCAGTTGTCAATCTGAGGATGGTGAGAAGCTAGAGGAATTCTGGCATCTAATATTTCTAAAACCACATCTACCTTTCTAAGCTGTTCTTTTAATTGTTTTTCAGCTTTGGCAATGTGACCTGGATACCATTGAATTGGAGGAGCAGACATAAACTTATACTAAATTTGTTGATTTTAGGGTGGTTTGGCAGACGATAAACCAGATTATCAAACAAGCATCTAACAAAAAACCCCATAGACTAAATCTAGGGGTTTTGGTTATAAATTACCAAAAATTATTTTCTAGCTAAGGGGGAGTAACTATCAGCAATAACTTATCTCATAAATATTTGGCTCGAAATATCAATAACTTAACTGTCCTTTATGGTTTAACGATATATTCAGACTCCAACGGCTCTAGTTTACCCTGGCTAACTAAAGCTTGATGGATCATGGCAGCTACTTCTGCCTTAGTCGCGGGTCTTTCGGGAATTAAGGCATTGGGGGAAGCACCAGGAGGATTAACTACCAATCCTGCCTCAGTAGCGGCAGCTACTTGCTGTTTTGCCCAGTCTGGCATCTGAGAGCCATCGTTAAATTGCTGAAGAATTTGCTCGGCATCTTGTGAGGGTTCTAATCCTAATCCTGTTGCTAAGGTGACTAACACCTGATAGCGAGGAATGTTTTCTAATGGTCTGAATTCATCATTAGAATAACCTCGCATAAAGCCTGTGCGTACTGCCTGGTCAATATCTTGAGCCAGGGTATTGTTATCAGTTACGTCTTTAAATTGTTTGGTTTGCGCTGTTGCTGGCTGCTGCTCAAAAGCTTGACTAACCAAGGTTGCCATACTGGCTCTGGTAATTAAGGCATCAGGATCAAATTCTTGATTTCTACCAAGCTCAGGTACTAAACCTTGATCTCTCATTTGCTTGACAAAAGGAAATGCCCAATAATCAGGAGTCACGTCTTCGGGCATTTCAGCAGTTTCAGGAGTTACTGCTGATGGTTCTGTATCTCCTGGGGCGGCACCATCAGGCTCACTGGTTTCCAACTCAGTCTCAGGGTCAGTTTCCGTGCCTTCGGTTTCAAGTTCGGGAGCTACTGCTGATGGTTCGGTATCTTCTGGCGCAGCACCATCAGGCTGAGTAGTTTCTAACTCAGGTGGCACTGGGACAATTCCTGAAGGTTCATTTGTGCTTTCTTCAGGGACAACTACTACGTCTTCTTCTATTTCTTCTACATTTTCAGGAACGTTTACCGATGAGTTTCTGCCCGCAACATTTTGATTATCATAAACTGGTCTTCTTAATTTAGGTAAGGCAGCAACTCCTGCTAGAGGAACCAACCTAGCTTGAGAATCAAAAGCCAAGGACTGATTGTTGAGTTGCCTTGGTGCTGCGCCCTCAAGTTCAGTAAGGCTTAGTTCGGTTTCTGATTGATTGAGTTTAGCTAGTAACCGACGATTCTCAGCTTCTAAATCTCGATCAAGATTAATATTGGCATCGCTATCGCTATCTGCTGCCAGAATATTGCCGAAGCCTAAACCAGTATCTATAGTTTGATCTGAAGCTAGAAAATTGCTACTGCCACCAAGACCAAGATTATTAGCAAGTTTTGTATTTTTTCCTCCCATTGACCAGAATAAGATGGTGCCAATGGTAGAGAATGCCACAATGATGCCGATCATTTCATCGAAAGTTACCCCTGTAGCAGGTCTTCTTCTGCGTTCAGGGATAGGATTTTGCGGTTCTGGAGGAGATGGATTAGTCATATAGAATACGCTTTTGGAGCAATTAATGTAAGTAATGATTATGTATGAAGATAAACTAAGTTTGAGAAACTACTAAAAAAATAAGTGTAAGTTTTTATGTTTTAAGCTTGAATCGATTTAGATGCAAGCCAACCAGATATGACAACAATCTTTTTTACAGTTAAGTTTACTAATTAAAGATGCGATCGCAAAATTCAGCGCAACAAAAATCAACCTAACTCTGCAAAACTTGATTTACTAATCTAAAAATAGCTACCATCAAATACTAAACAAAATAAAAAATGCCTGTAGCAAGATCATAGTCAAACTACAGGGCATAAATTAGTTCAGTTGGAAGAATTAAATTTAGATGAGCGAGACACGATCAAGCAGATATTTAATGCGCTTCCTTTGGGGTGCGCGGAGTGCAATCGCCATAAAAGCACAATCACCGCCTAAATAAATTGAGATTCCTAGATTTCGGCGGTAATAGTACCAAGATTATCAAACCCTAGATATGCGACATTTTCTCTAGCATGAGCAACTTCGTAGTCTTTACTAGTGTCTTCTTCAAGCATAATGCTGCCCATTTGATACCTTAAGCCGACTGAGTCCCCACCATAATATGAATTAGTTGAGGCAAAAAGATAAGGATAGTTATAAGCACTATTTAGTTGCTGCCATTCATGATTAATAGTTTTTCCTGTATTACCAGCAACGTAGCTAATTCCGCCACCAAGAACCTGATCGGGAGCTGAATTAACGGCAATATATCCTACTGTTTCATTAGCATAGTCAGTTTTTAATAAAGCTTCTTCTTTCTCCAAAGCTAAATCAATTCCACTCTCATTACCGTTACGCTGACGCAAACGAATAAACTCTTGATTATTATGTGTTTGAACTGAAGAAATAACAATAGGTTGCTCAAAATCACTTTCTAACGCTAAACGTGACCAATTTGCCTGGCGAGTATAAGTATCAACTTCAGTTGTTCCTACTTCAATAATAGTACCGTCAGCCATTGTCCACGTTCCTGCCTCCATTACAATGTAAGAGAAGTTTTCTAAGGTATGGCTTCCTGTATGTGCTCTCTTTTTGAGTAAGGTGGGTTCTTGTACAAAAACACTAAAACTATCGCCCTGTATGTCTGTAATTCTAGCGATTGCAGGATCTCCTCCATTACGAGTTAAAGGGCTAACAATAACCACAGGGTTTTCATATTGATTTTGGAACTGAATAGTTTTTTCAAAGTGGTTTAGATCTTCGACGTAACCTACTTCCCCAATAAATACATCGTTGTCGGGAATGATACCCTTGCCAAAAGAATCATAAATAGCAACATCGGGACTATTAGAACTAATTCTTGCTAGTACTCTTTCATCCCCTTCGACAAGAGAATCAGCAATAGTATCGACAGTAAAAGTTTTACTAGTTTCTCCTGGGGCAAATGTAATGCTTTCATTAATGCTCCAGTAGTCTTCTCCTTCCGTAGCATCATAGCCATAGTAATTGTTAGTAGTAAAGGCATTTACAGTAAAATATTCATCTATTGGACGCTCCAGACTAATAGTAAATTCTAAGGCGTTACCTTCTATTGCCTCGGCATCAGAAAGGGAAACTTTAGGTTTTTCAGTTTCATTGTCAATGATCACACCAATACCCAATCCATTCTCAATCTCCGCATTATCCGAAAGAACAGATTCAATTTCCGCGTAAATGTATTCGCTAGTTTCGAGTCGGAGATCGCCATAAATTTCTACTGAAAATGTTTTTTCAGTTTCTCCTGGAGCAAAACTAATTGTTTCTGTATTAGCAAAAAAATCACTATTGTTGGCAGAACTGTAGGGAGCAGGAGGATTATCTGATGATAAAGGACTATAACTACTAACATTTACTTCGACAGTTTCATCAACAGCTTCAGAGAGACTGACAGTAAAATTCATCCAGCTTGATTCAAAATCGCTTTCTACTACCTCGGAATTGGCAATAAAAACTTTAGGTAGGGAATTATTTTTAACGATTCTATTGCGAGCCCCAAAAGAAACAAAGGCTCCTTTCCCTCCAGTGGGAAAAACATCTTCAAGTTCTAAATATTGATCTTTTATCTTCAATAAAGCAATTAAGCCAATGCGATCGCTGGCAATTAATTCTTTACCATCAGGAGAAATATTTATATCGTAAAAATTATTAGTATTTAAGTCAATTATTCCCGACTGATTAGCCTTATTAACATCAACTATATTACCTTCAGGATTAAAATAATAAATATTGCCATTCCAAGCAGCAGAAAATATTTCTCCTTGTTGATTAACAGCAATTCCTCGATAGTCATTGTATGTATCTTCTAGAGTAAAAGAACGAACTAGTTTTAGGGTTTTTGGATCATAAACTTTAATCTTGCCATAGGATTCTAAGCCATAAATTAAATTATCTAGTCCGACAGTTAGATCGATAAAGTTACCTTCTTCAGCAAATCTAATCGCTGGTTCTTCTGTTTGGGAAAAGCGAACTATACCTTGAGCTTTATCTTCATCTGAACCAGAGGTTTTCATATCTGTAACGAAGATATAGTTTTGATAGTAATCAATTCCACCGTATGAAACGTTATTAATAGTACTCCAGCCAGAATAAGTTTGCCTATTATTTTGATTAGAATAAGGTTGCCAGTTAAAACTTTGTAAAGCTGGATCAAAAGTACCACTATAAATATGAAACGTGCCATCAGGGGTAACTATCAAATCTCTTAATTGCTCCGAAGATGTATGACCTAGAGATGCTGAACCAGCCAACGACATATTAATTCCATATTCAGTTTGAATCCGAGCATATTCGTAAATTGAACCATCATCTCTATGAACCAAAAAAGAATCAATAATTTCGCCATCATTAGGAATATAACCAGGGTTAAGAATTAATTGATAAGTCATTGTAGTTACTATATATATTTCTGTAACTTTTGTAACTTATAATTTATTGTTATCGCTCCCGTAATTTACGCTTAAACTATATAAAATTATGATGAAATTTGAATGTTCTATTAATTACAATTGATACTGAATTTTAAGATTGAGTAATGACTTGTGCTTGATCAACTGTCAGCAGGTATTGTTGGTCGTTGAATACTCATCTTCGTAGTATCCCTTAGTCTTAATTAATTTGAACTTTAAACTTGATTATAAGCAGAAATGCCTGTGGATTAATCAGATAATGTTAATCCACAGGCAAAATAAATTTGATTATTTAATTTTGTCAGAAATTATGGTTACCAGCCAAACTTACTGCGCTTTTCAAGAGTGCGGTTAAATCTGCCGACTCAGATTCGGTATCACATGAGAGCAAGCCCTTTGTTGCGCTCAAATGGGTAGATTACAATAATTCTAAAGAGCTAATAGCTGATAGCTACGAATCAGCTAATTGTGTCGTAGTCTATTCAACTGAAAACGGCTGTAAGATTAAGCATCATCTAGAGCAACAATACCAGGTAGAGTCTTGCCTTCAAGTAATTCCAAACTGGCACCACCACCAGTAGAAATATGGCTCATTTTATCTGCTACGCCAACTTTTTCGACCGCAGCTACAGAGTCACCACCACCAATAATTGTAATCGCATCAGATTTACCAGCTAAAGTATGTGCAATTCCTTCTGTCCCAGCAGCAAATTTATCAAATTCAAATACACCCATGGGACCATTCCAAATAACTGCGTTACAGTCTGCCAGGGCATCTTGAAAAACTTTAATTGAATCAGGACCAATATCTAATCCCATCCAACCATCAGGAATACCATCAATTCCTACTGTTTGCGAGTTTGCATCGGGAGCAAAATTATCAGCTACTACTACGTCAGTTGGGAGGAGCAATTCTACGCCCTGTTCTTTAGCTTTTGCTTCTAAAGACTTAGCTAATTCCAGCTTGTCTTCTTCAACTAAGGATTTACCAACACTCAAGCCACGAGCTTTATAGAAGGTGAAAATCATCCCCCCACCGATAAGCAGCTTGTCACACTTGTCTAATAGAGTCTCGATTACGCCGATTTTACTAGAAACCTTAGATCCACCAATAATCGCCGCTAAAGGACGTTTGGGGTTGTCTACAGCATCTTGCAGATAATCTAATTCTTTTTCAATTAAATAACCCGCAACACTAGGACTTAAATATTTTGTTACCCCTTCAGTAGAAGCATGAGCGCGGTGTGCGGTACCAAACGCTTCGTTGACATACAAATCGGCATTAGCAGCTAGTTGTTTAGCAAATTCAGGGTCGTTTGCTTCTTCTTCACTATGGAAACGTAAATTTTCCAACAGTGCAACTTGACCATTGCTCATGCTGTTAACAGTTGAGGTAACTGCATCACCAACGCAGTCATCACACTTGGTTACATCCTGTCCTAATAGTTCAGAAAGTCTTTTGGCAACGGGAGTTAGACGTAAGTTTTCTTTGACTTCGCCCTTGGGTCGTCCCATGTGGCTACATAAGATTACTTTAGCGCCCTTGCCAGTTAAATCTTTAATTGTTGGTAGTGCAGCCTTGATGCGAGTATCATCGGTAATGTTACCACTATCGTCTAAAGGAACATTAAAATCAGCTCTTACCAATACCTTTTTTCCAGAGACATCTGCTTCAGTTAAACTGGCGACAGTCTTCTTAGCCACAGCGACTTTCCTCCTAATTGCTTCTTAAATAAATTAATAAAAATTACCCAAGTCTAAAGATAAATTTAAATTTTGGGGCTAGGATTAA
>JBCCDL010000166.1:0-9447 GCA_039030815.1 Cyanobacteria bacterium P01_A01_bin.83
AATTATTTGATAGTTGGCATCTTGGAGCGTAATTTAGAGCGATCGCCTTTTAAATCAATCTTCTGTTTCTGACTCTTCCTCCAAGGCAAATTCGCTGATATAGTCTCTTACTACACGCTCAAAAAATAGTGGTGCGGGTAACTTTGTCCAGTCTTTAAAATGACCATATCCGTGTCGAAGTTCTTCAATCAAACCAGCAATATTATCAGATTCATCTTCTTTTTGCCTTAGCGCAACTACAATTTCTAGAGGATTTGGTGTTGACCATTGCTTAATGTAAGGTGGCTTAGTTTCGATAATTTGTAATTGAAGATTGGCTTGATTAAATACTTTTTTGTTACTTTTTTCATCAGCATCATTTTCGACTTTAATTTCGTAATCTTTTTCTTGTTCAAATTCTCGATAACAACTAGCTCCTCTTTTTTGCTGATTTGTACTTCTTTTCCCAATTGAGAGATAAGGAACACATCCAGTATTATTTTGAATATTAAGCTTATATAAGCCAGTAATTTGTCCAGAGGGTACGGATAATTCAATTTGCTTATCTTTAGCTGCTTTTAGCTCTTCTACTGTTCTTGTGTCTTCAAGAGAAGTTTCTGCCAAACGCTTAACTTTATCATCAATAATTCCAGGTGCTAAATCTTGTCTGACACGAACAATTCTCGCTCCTTGCCAGTTGCGCTGCATATTAGTATGTTCGTTAATATCTATACTAGATAAATTAATATCTGTATCTCTCAACCAATCCCAAAGTAGAGCGCAGTTAGATGAGTCAATAATAACTACAGGCTGATTGCCTTCATTAACTGAATCGGAAATAATTTTATCGACAAATATTTGAAAAGCTAGACTTTGGGAATATCGATTTTCTCCTAAAGATATAGGAGAGATTTGGGAAATATCAAAAAGTGCCTCGGTAAATGGTTTCCAATCAGTAGTGTCAGGTTTTTTTGTTCGTGGATCTTTATAGCAACAGCACATTTGAGTTGCATTAGTTCCCAAGCTAATTTTGATGGCTACAGCAATAAATGTTTTGTCGAGTCTTCCTCTAGCTCTACCTGCATTTCTACGAACAATAGTAATGGCAATAATTTCTTGAGGTCTATCATTTGACTTAATATTATCGAAGTGTCGAGTAACTTTTTCTTCTACATCATCAATCCAACCAGAATGTGCCCAAATTAATTCTTTCGTTGCTCCTTGAGCGCGAATTAAAAAGTCTGATATTTGAGTATCGCCAGATTTAGCAATTTTTGGTGGCACAATAAATTGAACGCAAGTACGACCAATTGAAGATAAGGCTTTACAGGTTGAAGGTTTATTAACTGTGTCATCATGAGGTGCATTTTGGTCATCTTCCGAACGAGGATAATATTCTTTTGCCATTACCAAACAAAATTTTGGGCGTTTTATATTGGCAATTTGTTTGGCTATAGGAGTCCACTTTTCAACTCGTAATTGCGATCTTTCTCGATTATTGAGGTCACTTCTTGGTAAGTTTTCTTTTGCGCCATGAGTATTTTCAGGAAGACGCTGTAATTTTATTTCTATACTTTCTCCCCACAGCAGATTAATAACTGCTTGTAAAAAATTAGCGGTTTTTCTCCGATCGCTTTCATAGAATATTATTAGTAATGGTTTTTCCTTGGGATATAGTCGCTCAATTGCTTCTTGATTAGCTTTGAATAATATTTTTAAATCTTCAATCTGATTTCTTCCGTTTTTACCAGTTTCTTTGAAATGTAAATTTTTAACGCCGTTTTCACTTAATTCAAAATTGAAATTATTCTTTAAACATTTAATAATATCGCGATCGCTCATTTCATCGAGGGATTTCTTGTCTCGATCGGGAATATCTTCGTTTTCTGCCTCCAAATTTTCGATAATCTCATAAAAAATAGTAGGATTATTAATTAAGCTTCGAGTAGCAATAGAATTAGATTTTTCCTCTTCCTTTTTTTTAGACTTTCTCTTTTTTCTCTTCCTCGTAACTTTTGAATAACCATCAAAAGGTTTGATACCTTCAGGTTCTAAAATTTTAGCTATATTTCTAAAGGCTTCTAATTTATCTGTAGGGGGAACTCCCGCATCAATACCGTGTTTTTTTTCGTCTTGGATGCTATTACGATAGGTTAAAAGAACCTGACAATCCTCTGTATCTGCTTCTCCTCTAACAATCTGAATAGCATTAGAAATATTAAGGGGTAAATTTAATTCTCGTTGCAAAACAGAAAAGGAACTATCTGGTTGCCATTCCCATTTGTTGGTTTCGTTATTTCTACGGCGATTTAATTTGAAGTTAAAAATGCTTTGCGGAGTCATGCCGTCAGGCTTATCGCTATGTTTTTTAGAGAATATATAACCATTAATCCCATTAGGACTATAAGCATTTTCTTTCAGACTATTAAGCCAACGCCTTTTAGTCACATCCATAGTTATTAGTGGCTGATGCAAACCAGGAAAGGTGACAAGTTCAAATACAATTCGCAAGCTAAATAAACCTTTACCTTCTATTGAGATCGGATTAGTTAAAAGCTCTACTTTCCCCGAACCCATTCCTCCATTGCTAGTAATAGTTCTTTTAACCTGTCCTAGATTTTTGAATACTTCAATCTTTTTGTTTCCTGAGACTAATCTTGCTATATACTCGGCAAGCTGAGAAAAAGCAAACTTATCATTACTCTTAGTCGTACCGCTATTTTTGTCCCAACCCCAAGGCAATATTCGAGATTTAAAAGCTTTAATTTCCAGAAGTTTACCATCTGCTTGTAATTCTCTTAATCTTTCAATAGCGGCTTCATCAACGTCTTCTTTCTGACCATAGGGAACGAGATGATTTTCTAACCAATCATTAAGAACTGGTTTTAAATTTTTGGCAATCTGACTTTTGTTACTACCATTAATAAAAGCAAACGGCTGTTGTTTTTGTTGACTGACTGTATAGCTACTCAATCCCATACTAGGTTCAATACGGGATACATTTGATAGTCTAAATTCCAAAAAACCTCTCAAGGAAGCATAAGGTAGATTTTTAATCTTACTAGCATTACTATGCACCTGAGACAAATTAGCCAAAGCTTTTTTCGTCCAAGTAAGAGCGAGTCCTTTAACGGTAACAGGTTCTAAATCTTCAGGAATAATAAAAGCCAGGGGGACTGTGGTGATAGTTTTTGCTTCTTTCTCTAATTTAACGTAAAAGTTTTGATTAATTTGTGAGTTTTTTTCAGTCATAACGTACTCATAAAAATAATTGTGCTAGTAAATAATTCGGATAACTTGGCTTACATTTCATTGAAAGCATCAAAATCCTCAAAATCGTCCTCTTCATAATCAGAATCAATTGGTTGAAATAAATCTGGAGGATGATTGATTTTCATCTCGCTTAGTGGTTCAAGAAAAGCAAGATAGAGTTCTTTGTATATTTCTTTAATTACGGGATCTTCTTGTCTGACGCATTGTTCTAAAATTACGCGCATTTGCAACAGCATACTGTTACGGGGTGTATCCGTTTTTCCCACAGCCGTTTGAATCGCCCAAGCTGCATCGACAAAGTAAACCGCTACGGGACAAGCATTTCGCATCCCTCGCCCAATGGTTTGTAAGATTGCTACCATCTGATTGGCAGTAAAGGGTTCAAAGAGTTCTATTCCCAAGCGACTAGCCATTAAGGGTTCTCGCAGTAGCCGTCCGACATTTTTATAGGTTTGTTTTCTGGCAGTTTTCCAAGCATCAAAAATCTCTGTTAGCCCTTCGTTTGGGGAAAATTTAAAGCGCTCGAATTCTTGGGTAGCCCGCCCCGCTAAACTAGATAAAAGTTGGGTATCGTCGGTTGTAGGGTGAGGACGAGTTAAAAAATAGATCGAACCAATAGCAGCATCTCTTTCTCTCGTGCCTTTGGTAAAAACAATATTGACGCCACGACCAATAGCCATCATCGGGAAAATTATCAGATCGCAGCTTTCGTCATCTCCCAAAGTTTCACATTGCGACGTGGTTACATAATCTGACGACTTTTCTCCTTCTTCGAGGTAGCGAACAACTGCTTTAGTTTTTTTGCCGACTTCGGGATAATGTCTGTCTAAATGCTGTTTAATTTCTCTTACTTGCTTATAACCATTTACTACGAAAGCAGCTTTACGGTGAATACCTTCGATAACATCAAAAGTTGAGATCGCTTTTTGAACCTCAGAATTATCGCCATTTTCTACTAACTTATCGACCATCTTCAGCAAGTTTCTATCTCTTGCCTCTCCCCCACCGCTATAGCGCAATGGTTTCAATTCGTGTTTAATATCTTTATCTTGAAAATGGAGAAAAATGTATTTGC
This sequence comes from Cyanobacteria bacterium P01_A01_bin.83, assembly GCA_039030815.1. Lineage (GTDB taxonomy): Bacteria > Cyanobacteriota > Cyanobacteriia > Cyanobacteriales > Xenococcaceae > Waterburya. The sequence goes on from JBCCDL010000166.1 coordinate 4,328, forward strand.
TTTTATCTCTATCTTTTTGCTTTTCTCGTTCTTCTTCGTTAGGCTTTGGCTTAAGTAAATAATCTGGCTCAATATCAATGTGATAAGCAGGACTAGCTTTTAAATAAGAAGTAGCGGAGGTCATTAATACCGCAGGTGCATCTTCTCTGCTATCAGCTTCTAACAAACTATTGAAGCGGTGCATTAACATCCGAGGCGCACCAACAAAAGTTACATGAGAAAGAGTTACGTTACTCGAATTATGACGATTAGTTCGAGCATCAGAAAAACTATATTTGACTCCAGAAAGAAATCCAATCAAATTCTCAGGAGTAAAACGGTGCAAGCTATCGGAAACAGAAGGATTTAAGATTGGTTCTTTAATCAATCCCTCCGCAACCATTGTTCTAGTTTCGGGGACAGTTCTTTGATAGCCCAAAATAACAAAGGAAATACCTACTAAAAGTTGAATTGCATCCCATGTCAGATGAGGAAAGTCAACCTCTGGAAAACAAATTTTTAGAAACAAATCGGCGATGCGATCAATAATCTTATCTCTTTTGTTGACCAAATTTTCCGCTAAATAACGACGAAAAAGTTGAATCAGGTCATTCCAGTTAGATTTTAGTTTTTTAATATCTATCTTTAGATTTTCCGAACAAAAGCCTTGATTAAAACTTTTCTTGACTACATCAGTACCAGTGCGATCGTAAAACGCAGCATAAGCAGCACTTGTCCATACATCAGTAAGAGCGCGTATTCTTTTCGATCTTTTCTGTAGCTCTGCTTTACTTAATTTATCTCTTTGAGATAGAGGTTTAAATTCATCTACAATTTCCGTAATTATTTGGGATACGGTTAATAGTTGCTCTTCAAAATGATTTTTTAATTTTTTGGGAATATGCTGCAATAGGCTGACTAAAAAAGTATTGTGATTGCCAAACTCAGCCATGTTGCGACTATAGAGTTCAATAGTGCGATCGCCTGCAAGATAATTTTCTTTTCCAGCTAGATTATTGTGAACTTGCTTGATAATTGTTCGGTGAACTGAATCATCCGCACCAGAAAGATTTAGTTGAGATAGTCCATAACTATCTAAGTCAGACTGAACCATATCCGCTTCATCAAAAATAACCAGATCGAAAGTTCGAGCCATTAGTTCAAAATAGCGAATTTGCTCGTCAATCGCCTGATAGGGTACGGTGGTATCCATCGATCTGATATGTCCGACCCAAATATTGGCATCGATCAAATCTCGCGGTGCTTTGTTGCGTCCGCACATCGTCCACACGGGACACAGACATCGCTTCATTTTGCCACGATCTGATTTTTGTAGAATGCTGTTACAAGGTGCATTACCAAAACCCCATGAAGAACTTTTTTCAATAGAGTAGGCAGGAAGCAAACAATTAAAAGCAAAAGAATCAGCACCATCGATAGTATGAGCAAAGCCGCCTTGTCCCCCTGATGCTGCTATGGTTTCGGCGATGCGATCTGCATGATTGCGTCTGGTAGTCGGATTTTGACCTACTAACATTCCTACTTTTACGCCGTAAAATTCCAAGTCACCCATGTATCGGCGAGCAACTTCAATGGAAGGAAAAACTAGCATTACTTTGTAACCCTTTTTTTCCAACCAAACTGCACTAACCATTAAAAGCGTAGTTTTACCCGCACCAGGTAAACCAATTAGATGTTTTATTCCCGATAAATTTATCGTTTCATTTTCTATTCTCAAACCTCGATCTGCTTCTGGCACTTTTACCTCAAAGTGATTGAGTCGCTGAGTCCAATTACCAGACCTACGTTCGGGATGTTCCCGATCTAGGCGATCCATCTCTACTGAAATCTGGCGTAATTCTTGAAGGGGAATCTTGATATTACCTCGCGGTTGTCGATTAATGTCGTGAGTTTTGCGATTAACTAATGGTGCAGTAATAGGCTCAATTGGCAAAAGAGTAGATCGTGCAGAATCTTCTAGGGGGATTTTGCGATCTAAGTCGGAGATGCTAACAGCCATTTCCTCTTGAGGATTAGCTACTGTTCGATTATGAGTTCTATAATCCATTGGCGCAGCCAGGATTTCTTTGGCTTTCGTAATATTAGGATCTTCCAAAAAATCAATTCTTTCAAACTGAAGCGTTTCACTATCAATCTGATACACCCCTTGAGTATTATTTCTATAGTGATGGTCTATGTAGAGAGCTACCGCATATTCCAAAGAGTTCTTGGTGACATAATTCAAAGACATCTGACGCAAATTGAAAATCGCCTGTCGTGCATGTCTGAGATTTGGCGCATTATAGACACTCGCCATTCCCGACATAATTACAGGGGCATTTTTCAAAGATCGAACGCCGATAAACTCTTCCATCAACACGCAAAGCCAATTAAGGCGATCGTATCCCGTCCAAAAATCATGCTTAACTCGCATATATCCCCTCTCGTATATTTTCAATTACCGAAGACACAGACATTACCTGTAAACTTTTTGTCTCTTTTTTTTCATCCAGCAAAGAGCGTAAAGTAGAAAAATAGTCAGGATAATCTTCAATTAGTTCATCAGTAATAGCAATGATTCTGGTTTTGTAATTAATCAATCCGCCTATACTGCGATTGAGTTTTAAGGCTAGTAATACAGGACTGCGATAAGATTTAGCATCGATCCCAATATTGCGAGACAGTCCATTGGGCGGGTTTCCCGACTTGAAGGAACTGTCGAGGTTGCGATCGCCAATTGCTACGTCGCATAAATCTGATTCGGGATATAGTTCCACAGGTAAACCTTTTCTTTGCGCTTCATCAAAGATAGCTAATTCATCAATGGCAGGTGCAGTCCAGTAAGCCAATATTTGGGGTTTAGCTACTAATAATCGACCCTCCTCTGGATTTAATTTCTCCCCTACTTGGGCTGGATATTTGCTATTGCATTGATAAATCGGACAATATCCTTCCCGATAGCGATCACGATTATGATGAGGTCGCATCAAAGTGTTGCAATGAGCGCAACGATTAGCACGACCATTAATTAACCAGACTTCAGGAATGGAATCGAAAAACTCTAAAACTGCTTCTTGTCGAGGTGTTAAATCCTTTTCTTCCAAATAATCTAAAAGTTCTCTTTCTTTAATTAGCGATCGCCTACCTATTAATTCTCGTATGGCAGTATATGCTTGATGTTGTTTTTTTCTTCCTAGACTTTCTGTAGCAGTTTTAATCGATTTATATAATCTATCTTCAATAACTTGGTCTTCACCAAAGCCCCCTGAAGATTTAGCAATTTCAGCACATTCTTTTGTCGGGACTCGTAAATCTGGATAGATTAATTCCACACCACCAAAGCGAAATTCTGAATGGCGAAAAATATTCAAATCCCATTTATTATCAGCATCAAAGCTATATCGAGAACGTTCTAATAAATCGTGAACGGAGGCAGCGCGATCGCATTTTCCTTCTTCTATATACACACGACCGAGTTTACACATCGCTGAATGTAACTCTGGTGGTAACTTATCGTCTTGTCTGACAATTTCTCTTCCCGTCAGGATGCGATCGTATTGCCGTAAAATTCCTTGAGCCAAGAGAATTACAGCTTCTTCAGCTAAAGTAAGATTGCTTTTGCTTTGTTGAGTAGAAAATAAAGATAATTGCTGGTGATGATCGGGTTGTTCTGAATTTTCTCCATCTCTAATCGTCAAAATTTGTCGTTCTAATTCTTCGTCATTCAAAGAAGACAACACTTCGGCGATCGCTTTCAAAGTCCAGCCTTTCTTCAAAAACTGTAAAATTGCTAATCCTTCTAATATTTGACGAAAGCCAAACTTCTTACCCTTTGGTTGCGATAAAAGTTTTTTTCCTCGCCACGAACGAATTGTTCTCACAGCAGCAGGTTTAACTGGTAAATTTAGCTGTTCGATTTGACGCTGTAATTCCTCTGAGAGATTTTCAGCCGTCCCCTGCCAATCTTTGATATCGTCAAAACTCATTTTTACACCAATTGATGTAAAATATTATATGATGACAAAACAGAAAACGGCAAGTATAATCGAACTGCATTAGCTGAAAAAGCCTGATGCATCAACTCTTAATCGAATAGAATCTGTACTTGTTCTGGCAAAATGATAATTTTGTTAAAATTTTGGTATTTCTAAAAATACTGAAAACATGAATAGGATTATTTCTATTGACGAACAGGGTGCGATCGCCCTTCCTCAAGATTTAATTGAAAAATATGGTCTGGAGGCTGGAGGACAAATTGTTATCGAAGAAAGTGAGGCAGGATTGATTTTGCGTTTAAATGCCAAATTTCCTGTAGAAATATATTCCGATGAAAGGGTTGAAGAGTTTCGACAGGAAAATGAAGTCAAATTAGAGAAATTTAAATTGTAATGAAAGTTTTTCTCGATGCGAATATTCTTTTTAGCGGTTCAAATGCAAACAGTAAGATTTATAGGCTTCTTAGAATTATTCAAAAGCATGGAGAGTGTGTTACCAATTCATATGCTGTTGAGGAAGCACGAAGAAATGTAGAGCGTAAAAAATACGGTTCTGTTGAAGGTTTAGAATTAATATTGAAAGATATCGATGTAGGCGACAAACTAGTATCATCTAATATATCAGTCGAATTAAAATCAAAAGACATACCAATCTTAAGTGGTGCCATAGCGCAAAAATGCACTCATTTACTTACGGGAGATAGAAAAGACTTTGGTTTTCTTTATGGCAAACGTATAGCAAATGTGCTGGTTGTTTCTACAGAACTTTTGGCAGAAGAAATGGTAGCTAAAGGTTTGATTGAGGAAAAATAGAGTGCGATCGCTAATTAACGCTAGTCCTATTTTTGTAATCGAAGTAGTTACTATAATTGTGTGAAAGTTAGTAAGTAGCTTATGACTCTGATTTTAAAAAGCGAAAAACCACCGCTACGCCAGGATAAAACTGGACGGTCGTCACAAGCTTCGGAGGAAACCTCTGAAGACGCGACCTCCGCAATTAGAGTAGGAAAATCGAGAGTTTTATTAGAGATGGTAATTTATGCATTTCAAGATGGTACATCTCCCGAAACGATTATTGACGACTACCCAACTTTGACTTTATCTGATGTTTATGGTGCGATCGCTTTTTACCTTAAAAATAAAGAT
>JBCCDL010000167.1:0-9444 GCA_039030815.1 Cyanobacteria bacterium P01_A01_bin.83
AGATGTGTCATTGATCATCAACAATTCTAAATTTGATTTTATCTAATTGATGCGGTGGCTAAGAATTTCTTACTCGTAGAAGATGTGTTGAAGATACGACCAGAAATGTTACTCAAAGATAAACCAACTTTAGAACCGACGGTAAACTTTTGTTCTAAACCAGTACGTGCATAAATTGTTCGTCCCGATGCTAACTCTAGTTCGTAATAGTATTCTCTCCCCAAAAACTGTCTTTCTCTAACTATTATCTTCGAGTCTGGGTCAAGAACTAAATTAATTTCTTCAGGACGTAACATGAGGTCTCCCGTTTCTGCATCGGCATCATGATTTTCATTTAATTCTGCTGAAGATGATGCTATTTCACCAATTTCGCTTATCCAAACCTGACCCCGCCTAGTAGCAGGTAAAAAGTTAGCCTGAGTTACAAACTCAGCTACAAAATGAGATGCTGGATTGAGATATACCTCCTCTGGTGTCCCCACCTGCTCTATCTTTCCTTGGCGCATGACGGCGATTTTATCGGAAATAGCCAAAGCTTCCTCTCGATCATGAGTTACAAAAATGGCAGAAATTCCCGCAGCTTTGAGAATTGCGCGAATTTCTGCTCTTAAACGGTGACGTACCTGTACGTCTAAATTACTTAAAGGTTCATCTAGCAAAATTAAAGCTGGCTGAGGCGCTAAAGCTCTGGCTAGGGAAATACGTTGCTGCTGTCCACCTGAAAGCTGGTGTGGATAACGATCTTCTAACCCCAGTAATCCAACTAATTCCAAAACTTCCGCAACTCTTTGCTTAATCTGAGTCTTAAACTTTTTGGAACCTAACAACCCCTGATAATAATTTCGCTCCTGATTTTTCAAACCAAAGGCAATATTTTCTGCCACGGTTAAATGGGGAAACAAAGCATAATCTTGAAACACCATTCCTGTATGGCGCTTTTCTGCGGCGAGGGATTTACAGTTAGTGCAGACTACTTCTCCTCCAATTAGTACTGTCCCCTCAGATATCGATTCAAATCCTGCCACAACCCTAAGTAGAGTTGTTTTGCCACATCCTGATGGGCCCAGTAAACCTAATAATTCTCCCTGGTTTAAGGTTAAGCTTACATTATCTAAAACTACCGTGTGACGATTGTTACTGAGAGATGCTAGTTGATGAGAAAAAGTTTTGGTAATGTTTTTAAGCTGGAGAATTGCTGACTGGTTCATGTTAGATGTTGTAGAGACTAAATATCTAGTGATTTTAGCCGTTGCCGCAGTTTAAGTTAATTATATATAGGAATTGTTCTCAATTAACTTAATGTTAACCTATTTGCTGCCCATTAAAACCGTGCATCTAAACTCTATCAGCCAATTTCGCAGTTTAAAACAAACTATATCTTTGTAACAGTGTTTTCATTAGCTGCGGCATGCTTTTAGCCAGTTGCGCTTCATTCTTAAAACTTAGCTGCTTGTAGCCCGCCATATCAAACGGTATTACTCCCTGTAACTCTGGGCGTTCCATACTCAGCAGCAAAATTTGACCGTTATCTTTTGTTTGAATACCGTAACCCAATTCGACACAAACCTTAGGGTCAATTAACAATTCAGGTTGTGACCCAGAAAGACTATCAATTGGAGTAACATCAACGATCAATAACAAACTTTTGCTGATTTTCCTAAATTGACTATTACTCAAGCGCAAAGGAGACTCACTACGAGGTGTGATTTCCAAATTCAATGGAATACGCCCTCGCTTGTTTAAGTCATCAACAACTTTGCCTAAAGTAGAGGTGATAGCTTCGTTTGCGGCTTGATAATGACCTTGAGGGCTATAGTATATTGTGGGTTCTAAACTTGAAATGCTGGTACTTTTAGTAAAGTAAATTTCCTGGGAAACCAAATCGATATTAGAAACTACATAGGTTCCACTACCCTGAATATAAAATTCAACGGTTTTTCCTGATAAATATAGTTGAAACCAGTCTGAGGCTTCTACTTCGAGGCAATCATCTAAGAAATCTGCTCGCAAGCCTGTCTTCAAAAGACTATTTCTACTTAAACGTAAAGTAAAAGGCTGTTGAATTACCTGCTTAATTGGTTCGTATTTTTCCAGATACCAAGCTTTGAGCGCGATGATTGCCACGATTGTCAATTAAAAAAGAAGATCACTCAATTTTAATCGATCTCAACAATAGACGCTAATATCTTCGCCACAAGTATCTGCTAAATAACAAATAGCGCGAAACCGTAGGGCAATAATCTCATCATAGAGAGGATTTAATTTGCACATGGGGGGGATTTTGACAATAGTTCGACCCCATATTTTTACTTCTCTCTCAAAAGGACATTGACTAGGAATTGACCGACAAATACGATGAGCAAAAGCGCTGTCTTTGATTTCAATGCTATCTAACCAACTACGACAGGGAGCAAGAAGATCAATTTTATTTTGTTTCGTTATGGTCGCTGAAAGCTTATACCGTAGCTGCTTACTCCAGTTGGGAAGATGCAAAGTAGCAAATGTCTGCTGTCCTAAATTCATGGCTGACTCCTTAACACTAAATAAATGCTTAACGGTTTTAATCAAAAAGATGATTGTCATAATCAAACATATGTTTGGCAAAGCTATTTTTATGCTTTACTGAGAATCTTAAAATTCTCTAAACTCTTTAAACTTTATGTTTGAACTAAATTAGCAATTGAGATTGAATCATAGCTAGAGTCTTTACTTAATCAAAGTTTTTTAACTGATATTATCCTGCCTGATTTTACTTTCATTTTGCATGAGCAAGATCACCTATTCCCCATAAAGTTTGTTTGAAGATGTAGTTAAGAATTGGAAAACAAGTATTCTCGGTATATCGAGGGAAACAACCTCAAAATTCCAACTCTTCTTTATCAAATAAACATCATTAGAGTTGTTATTTATGTAACATATATTCTGCTATTCGCTATTTAAGATACACTTTTGCCAAATTCTTTTTTCAAATTGATTGTAAGATTCTGGCAGCAAAAATTAGGCACTCATTGAAGTGATATCAATAATATTCATCAAAGATTAGAGATTACTTTGTTGTTTCACGGCTGAATAATCTCTAACTACAGTATCTTTGGGGAATTTAGTAAATAATACCTATCACCTCAAAACAAACTGCTAGTAGCTTTAATAAATGTCCATAGTCAGTTAACGACAAACTCTATTTCGTAAGTGGCATAAGTAAGCTGTAGTTAATAGTTAAAGCTGAGGCAAAATTAATGCTTTGCAACCAAATTTTTTGTACAAAGCTAGTATAACTCGCTATTTTTTAGTTGGTAACTTGATAAGTATCGGTTGTTACTAAATCAACCTTGAATTACAATCTTTAGCGAGTCTTATTAAACCGTTACACCTTTGCTAGTGTTGAGTAGAAAACTTATGGATTCAAAATAAAATATCACCAATAACTGCAGTCGCTAACCAGATTAAAAAGCAAGAGCGAGTTGAGAATAATGCTTGCTTAATCTCAGCCACGGTAATTGACTTGGAAGCATCACCCAATAGTGGCTTTTCTTTGACAATTCCTTGATAGGTATTTTTTCCGCCAAGCTGTACTCCTAAAATTGCAGCGTAAGCCGCTTCACTCCAACCAGAGTTAGGACTAGGATCTTTGACACCATCGCGAAGACAGATGCGCCACACTTGAAATGGCTTACCTGAAACGAGACTTAAAGTTATCACTGTTAACCGACAGGGCACCCAAGTTAAAAGATCTTCAAATCGAGCGCTAAACCAACCCAAATCCTTATAAGGCTCACGAAGATAACCAATCATTGAATCTAAAGTACTAGCTGCTTTGTAAGCCAAAGCTACTGGGGCAGCTCCTAAAGGCGAAAAAGCGCCAATAATAGCATAAAATAAAGGAGCAGTAACTCCATCTACGGTATTTTCTGCCACTGTTTCTAGTAATGCTCTCAGTATTTCTGAGACAGATAGATTGTCGGTATCTCTTCCCACATATCTACTAAGATGAGAGCGTGCTTGAATTAAATCTTTTACATCTAATGGTTTGATAACATTCTCTACGGCAAGTCTCAAACTCTTTCCTGCAAAACAACTAGCAACTAGAACTACTTCAATTCCTTTTGCCAATAACTCATTGACCATTCCGCAGCAAAAAATAATCAACCAGGCAAAAAAACCGCTACCGCCAATTAATAGTAAACCCAAAAAAAATCCAGCTAGACGGCGTTGCCAACCTCGACGGCAAAATTTAATTGCTAAATCAGATAGCTTTTGAATTATCCATCCCATAACCTGTACGGGATGAATCCATCCCCAAGGATCACCAATCAGATAATCTTCCAGGGCAGCCAACAACAAAATAGAACTTGAAAAGGAAGTTAATGGCAAAAAAAAAGCGAGTTTAAAATTATCATTCTTGAATTTGAGCAACGTTATCTTCCCAGTTTTGTCCGTCAAAAGGTCTGATAGTAAATTTATTCATAATATTTTGATCAAGAGCGCGAACATTAACATCTATCATATTGGGATGGGAACGAGGACGATAAAATGAATGAATACCACAAATTGAACAAAAAGTGTGCTGTGCCACCATGGTGTTAAAAGTATAGGTCGTCAGAACATCTTGTCCCTGTAAGAGAGTAAAATTCTCTTGCGGGACGATTAAATGTAAAAAACCTTTTTTGAAACAGATAGAACAGTTGCAGTCTTCTACCTTAAAGCGATCGATTAATACTTGAAAGCGAACTGCCCCGCAATGACAACCACCACTGCAAATAAGTGATTCTTGAGATTTAGCCATATGAAATTTTGTTGCTAAACTACAAAATTGTTTTCTTCTCCTTGAGCTGCTTGCCAACTACGAGCATCGTAATATAAGTCAGCCAAAGTAATACTATACAGCGCTTCTTTTAGTTTTCGATGCAATCTCTGCCACAAACTAAAAGTCACCCAATCTTCCGCTAAATTATTATTAGGTGAGTAGTTAGGCAAGGGTTCGATAGTTTCTCCCACGGCTTCGAGGATTTTGCCTAAAGAAATCTGCTCTGGTTTATCTGCTAATTGATAGCCTCCTTTAGCGCCTCTAACTGATTTAACAATTCCTGCTTGCCGCATTTCAATCAATAATTTTTCTAGATAAGGTGCTGGTAAATCTTGTCTTTGAGCAATCATTTTTACTGAAGTAGGTTCGTATTCTGGTTGCAAGCTAAGGTCTAATAATGCTTTAACACTATAGTGACCGCGAGTAGTTAATTTCATAATTATTTAATTAATCGGGGGTGAAACTTAGGTGCATAAGTCGATATTTTTTAGCGATCTTATAGATATTAATTTTTTGTCAGCGAGACATTAGATCAATTAACTTAAAATTAAAAATTTTATTTAGTTATTCATGCTCAATAAGTGTAATATAGTTTTATATAAAGATAGCAATGTAAAAAAAACCAGCTTATTCTAAACTAGAAGCTGGAAGCAAAACTGTAAACCAAATAAACTTTTAGTTGTTTCAAATTAATGGCAAAAGCAACCCAACCACAACCTTTAGTAGGTTCAACATTAATAGATAAAGTAAAGGAGCTTGGCAATCTCTCTAAAGAGGAAAAAGCTAAAAAATGTGGCTATTATACAGTCACCAAAAATGGAGTCGAACGAGTTAATATGATGAAGTTCCTCAATGCTCTAATTGACGCAGAAGGAATTGAATTAGATAGTACTTCTAACGGGCAAGGAAGAGGGGGGCGCTCTGCTAGTTATCGTATTAGTGTTCAATCAAACGGTAACTTATTGATTGGTTCTGCTTATACTAAAAAAATGGGGCTAAAGCAGGGGGATGAATTTGAGATAACCTTGGGCAGAAAACACATTCATTTGCGACAAATTGGTGTTGATGATGAAGATTAAAGCTCTATCTTGTCATTGAAGTATCATGTTTTGGGCGATTTGAGCAGTGCTAGTTAACCATAAAAGTGCTGTCAGTAGTTGGAGGGGTTCGGTTAAATGTTATGTATCAATGACCGTTCAACCTCTATCTTATTGAAGATAAAAAGTGCCATTCCTTAAATCATTTAGTATTTTAGCTGATGAAACTTAAGCCAGATATCTGGTTGTTACTCTTGTCCACAAAATCTTGAAAATGGGAGAAATAAAGTTGACTTATGGGTGGTGTTTGATTGCTAATACCCATCTTAAAGAATCAAAGCGTTGATCTTTGATGAGTGCCTGTTGAGGAAGTTTTAATTGTTTTAACGTCGCTAAATCAACAAGTAAGCATACGTCTAGATCTTGTTGCCAATGTTCTTCTAGCTGATCTATTGATTGATTAATAACCAAGCGATCGCTATAAAACTCAAGACTAGGTCGCTTTCGAGACATACCGCTATAGATGATGGCTTCGGGTTCGGTATGCAGCTTGATCATTTCAGCAATTGGCTTAACTGGTTCTGTCCCTTGAAGTTCCCAAATCCAATGAGGAGAAATAACCAGCCAAAATATGGAAACAAAAAGACCCCAAAACAACAAGGGGATAAATTGCCGATCTTGTTGGGCAATGACGATCGCTGTAACAGCAAATGTAATACTAAGAAAGCTACAAATAAATGGTAAGTAAAAATCAATGTAGTTACGAACTCCCCAGTTAATTGCTGCCAAAGCGGCAAAGACGGACATCAACACAAAACTATAAATCCAAATTCGAGGATACCTCTGATCATCAGGTCCTTGATAAATTTGTTCTAATTGCTTTCCTGCTGCTAAAGCTAGTGGAGGAGATAAAGGCAATATTAACCAATAATCTTGAGGCAGCATGATTAGACCCAAGGTAAGATATCCAGCAAGCCAAACTGCTAATAGCTTGCCCCATCCCCATTGAAAATTATGTTGGATAGATTTTGTTCCTGCAAGCATTACAAACAGCCAAGGTAAAAAATATGGCGTAAAGTGAATCAGGTCTAGATACGAGTTAGTAAATAGTATAGATTCGGCACCAGCAAAGGCGCTGCTGCCCAGCCAAAGATCTCTGATATTAAGATTATGTGACCAATTCCTAGAATGAACAAAAATTACTAAATACCAGCAAAAACTGGGAAGAGCGCCGATTGTAGCACCTCCCCAAAAATAAGCTGAAGTAAGTAATCGGGGAGTATCCCACAGGATAAATAGCAAAATAATCACTAAAATCTGAAGCGCAAATAAACCTTGAGTCAAACTCATCAAGCTAAAGCCGATTCCTACGACTAAAGCCCATTGCAGATTACGACGCGATCGCAAAATTGCCCAAATTGTTAACAGCTCAAAACAGAGTAAAGGTCCATTCAAGCTTGCTAAGCGACTATAGCGCACTACTGGTAAACAAGTTAAATATACGATTGCCGAAAACAGAGCCGGAATACGAGCGACAAAAATTTCTCGACCGACATAGTACAGCAATAGTACTGAAATTCCACCTAGTAAAGCACCTGGTAGGCGAGTTGTTAGCTCATTTACTCCTGCAATATGGTAAGAAAGGGCGACCAAATTGTAAGTTAAAGGAGACTGCCAGAAATTTAACTGCTCACTGGCAGCGGAGAAAACATTATTGCTAGTTATTGGTTGATATAATTCTTTTGCCAGCAATGCCAAAATCCCTTCTTGAGGATCTAGTAAAGGCAAATAGGTTAAATTGACCAGAAATAGCATTAATACAGCTAAAGTCAGACCAAATACACAAAAGCATTCGAGCCAAGCATCATTTTGCCGTAGCTTGTTTGGGGAACGTCTCCAAATAGATATATGGTGAAATGACATAAAATAACAAATAAAATTATTGTCTTTGCCGATTAATGTCGATATACAAGCTATGGATTGTAACATCCTTAAATTTGCCACATTGAAGGATACTTAAGACTAATCTTGTTTTAATCTATCAAAATTGCTAGTCCTCAATCTCGTAACCAAGCTAAATCAAACCCCTAGGTTTTAATGCATCCTTATTAGTCTATCTCTTCCTGGTATGACCACGAATCCCAATTAAAAATACATTGAAGGGCAATTTTCGTCTGACACTGTTATGATTATTGGCACTGGATACTGAATAAGTGCTTTTTCAGTAGTTAATTTTAGCGGCTGATTGAAATTTTAGGAGCTAATTCAAAGTTGAAGGTAGTTAATCAATACAGCCCAGCAATCTGATTTTAAAGTGCTAAGGTAGTCTATTTATGAAATAGTATATGACTAAGTTAAAATTTATTAGAACTCTAATTTTTATATTTCTGGTTTTGAACGTAATAGATATCTTATCCCAACAAAACCCAAACGAGATAACTGTTTGAAGTTAAGCAATCTGTTTTTTAGAAAACTTAACCAAGAATCGGCAGAGAACGCTAATTTTTCACTCATATTATGGAAGAATCTTTTCAAATTACCATACTAATAGTTATTGCTGTTCTATCGGGTATTAGCGCGCAAGTAGCAGCCGAATATTTTAAAGTCCCTAGTATTGTTTTTTTACTATTACTGGGTATTCTGTTAGGTTCTGATGCACTCAATATACTTCATCCTCACGATTTGGGAGTGGGATTGGAGGTTTTAGTGGCTCTTTCGGTAGCGATCATCTTATTCGAGGGAGGGCTAAATCTTGAATTAAGAGAATTAGACAAAGTTTCAGGCAGTCTACGTAATCTTGTCACTGTCGGAACGTTAATCACTTTGGTGGGCGGCGGAATGGCGGCTCACTGGTTAGCTGAATTTCCTTGGTCAATTGCGTTTTTGTATGCTTCTTTAGTTGTAGTAACTGGACCTACAGTAATTAGCCCTCTACTCAAACAAGTTAAAGTGGATCGACAGGTAGCCACTCTACTGGAAGGAGAAGGAGTCCTAATCGATCCTGTGGGCGCAATCTTGGCAGTAGTCGTGCTTAATACAATTCTCAGCACTAATGCAGCGCCGTTAGATATTGTCAGCGGACTATTGTTGCGTTTGGGAATTGGAGCTGTGGTAGGTGGAGGTGGCGGATGGTTGTTGGGATTGTTGTTAAAACAGGCTGCTAGCCTTTCAGATGAACTAAAAAATCTAGTTGTCCTAGCAGCTGTATGGGGACTTTTCGGTCTTTCAGAAAGTTTACGTAGCGAATCTGGTTTAATGGCAACCGTAGTTGCTGGAATTGTGGTCAAGGCATCTGATATTCCTGAAGAAAGATTGCTCAAAAGATTCAAAGGTCAACTTACAGTTTTATGCGTCTCGGTATTGTTTATTTTGTTGGCAGCGGATTTATCTATTGCTAGCGTTTTTGCCTTGGGTTGGGGAAGCGTTTTGGCAGTAGGAATGTTGATGTTAGTAGTTCGACCAATTAGCGTTACTGTATGTACTTGGAATAGCGATATGAATTGGCGACAAAAGCTATTTCTATCTTGGGTTGCACCAAAAGGTATTGTATCGGCTTCGGTTGCTTCTTTGTTCGCTATTTTATTAACGGAAAAAGGTATTAAT
>JBCCDL010000168.1:0-9395 GCA_039030815.1 Cyanobacteria bacterium P01_A01_bin.83
AGTGAGGGAGACTTAGCTGTCAAGATTCTCGATTTCATTGCTTATTATAACGACAAGATGGCAAAGCCTTTTAAGTGGACTTACAAAGGCAAGGCTTTAACTGCTTAATGGTGGTCTTATTTACGCCCACGTCCACTAGTAGAAGACAAGATTATCAACAAAGGCTTCAAAATAGATACAAGACTCAGAAGAGTATTAGGAGAAGATAGTAAAATAGCGTGGGAGGATATGCAACAGAGGAATAGAGAAATGGATGAACTATGGAAATCCGAAGAATATATACAATCCATGGAAGCAGAATATGAAGATTACATGCAAAAATACGGCGATATTCCTGAGAACGAACAATGTAAACATATTGAAGAAATTAATGCTGACTGGAATTCTTTTTTGAATTCATTTTGTTGAAAATAGGCGCTATCATTAATTTGCATTTCGTTAATCCTAACCTATTAGTTTGTAGTTGGTAGAGTGGGCATCAAAAATAATTAGATTACATAATATTATCTGGATTAATGCCCACCAATGATTTAATTTTGCTGATGGTGGGCAAATTTTTGAATTAAAATATTATGTATTTAGAGTGTATTTTTTACCCACCTTATACTAAATCCGATTACCAAAGTATGTATTCCTCAATCCTGATAATCAACTTATGGCAAGGTTGATACTAATTTTTTTACCTCCTATGGAAACAGGATTTAGTATTACATTTAATTTATGTGAGATATATACTTTAAATTTCGGTAATCCCAACCTGCTAGACGCTGCAACACACCTACTTAAAGCGTTAGGGTAAATAGATATAAAAATAATCGGCAAGCATTTATTTACATGACAGACGCAACTATTACCAAAAATCCTTTATTAATTGGCAAGGGATTACCCCCCTTCGATGAGATTAAAGCGGAACATGTGGCTCCTGCAATGACGCAAATCCTAACCGAGTTGGATGAAGAAATTACTAAGCTAGAGAAGAATGTAACCCCTACTTGGTCTGGTTTGGTTGAGCCTTTGACAGAGTTGGAAGAGCGTTTAAGCTGGAGTTGGGGGATTGTGGGACATTTGATGAGTGTTCAGAATAGTCCCCAGTTGCGCGAAGCATATGAAAAAATGCAGCCAGAGATTGTTAAGTTTATCAACAGGCTGAGTCAAAGCAAGCCCTTGTATGAAGCTTTTAAAGGTATTAAGGCTGGTGCGGAGTGGTCAAAACTCGAACCTGCACAACAGCGGATTGTGGAATCTTCGATTCGTGACTTTGAATTGTCTGGTGTTGGTTTGGAAGGTGAAACCAGAGAGAGATTTAATCAGATTCAATTGGAGTTAGCCGAATTATCTACCAAGTTTTCTAATAATGTTTTAGATGCTACCAAGGCATTTAAACTTAAGCTAACTGATAAAAAGGATGTGGATGGTTTGCCGCCTAGTGCTTTAGGTTTGATGGCGCAAACTGCTAAGGCTGAAGGCGAAGAAGATGCCACCCCTGAAAATGGTCCATGGGTAGTTACTTTGGATTATCCTAGCTATATTCCCTTTATGAAATATGCTAATAACAGGGAATTGAGAGAAAAGCTATATAAATCTTTTGTTTCTCGCGCTTCTAGTGGTGAATTAGATAATCGCGGTAATATTAATCGCATTTTAGAATTAAGAAAGGAAAAAGCGAATATTCTGGGTTTTGCTAACTTTGCCGAGTTGAGTTTAGCGAAGAAAATGGCACCTGATGTGGCAGCAGTGCAGCAACTACAGGATGAGTTGCGTGGTGCTAGTTATGATGCGGCAGTTAAAGAGTTTGAAGAGTTAAAAGCCTTCGCAGGACAAGAGGATCTCATGAATTGGGACACTAGTTTCTGGGCAGAGAAGCAACGAGAGGCTAAATTTGACTTTAATGAGGAAGAATTAAGACCTTATTTCTCATTACCTAAAGTTTTAGATGGTTTATTTGGTCTTGCTAATCGTATCTTTGGCGTAACTATTACTGCTGCTGATGGTCAAGCACCTCTTTGGCATGAAGATGTGCGCTACTTCCAGATTGCCGATGAAAATAATAATGCCATTGCTTATTTTTATCTTGACCCCTATTCTCGCCCTGCGGAAAAACGCGGTGGTGCCTGGATGAATGATTGTATTGGTCGGGCAAAGATGACCATTGAGGGTAAAACTGAAACTCGCTTGCCTGTAGCTTATTTGACCTGTAACCAAACTCCACCTGTGGATGATAAGCCCAGCTTGATGACTTTTAATGAGGTAACTACCCTCTTCCATGAGTTTGGTCACGGTTTACAGCATATGTTAACCACTATTGACTATCCTGGTGCCGCAGGTATTAACAATGTGGAGTGGGATGCGGTAGAATTACCAAGTCAGTTTATGGAAAACTGGTGTTATGATCGCCCCACTCTTTTCGGTATGGCGAAACACTACGAAACTGGCGAGACTTTACCAGAAGAATATTACCAAAAGTTAGTAGCGGCTAAGAACTATATGAGCGGTTCAGGAATGCTGCGTCAGTTACATTTTGGCATGTTAGACATGGAACTCCATTCTAATTATCAACCAGGAGGAGACGAGACTCCTAACCAAGTTCGCGATCGCCTGGCAAAAACTACAAGCGTATTGCAACCAATTCCTGAAGATAATTTCCTCTGTGCTTTTGGGCATATTTTTGCTGGAGGCTATGCTGCTGGCTACTATAGCTACAAGTGGGCAGAAGTTCTGAGTGCCGATGCTTTTGCTGCTTTTGAAGAAGCTGGTTTAGAAGATGAAGTGGCAATTAAAGAGGTGGGTAAACAGTTTAAGGATACTGTGCTTTCCCTGGGAGGTAGTTTACACCCCATGGAAGTATTCCAGTCTTTCCGTGGAAGGGAACCCAAAACTGAACCATTATTAAGACATAGTGGTTTATTAGCAACTGCTTAAATTAATTTGTCTAAATAAGTTTAAATTCAAGCCCTTCTCAAAATATCAAGAGAAGGGTTTTTTATCAGATTTGTAACCAAAATAAAGATAATCAAGCAAAATTTAAAATCTGTAATCGCTGCTGCAATCACACTACCTTTTTATTCAATTTTTCTTCTTTAATAATTTTCTTGTAGCTTGTTTGAGAATAAGATTCTCATCTTGCGTAATTAGGTAGAGCGATCATGTAAAGCATAAATAGGGGAACAATAATATTCAAACTTTATCTTGACCTCGATCATGTCGATTATTTTTTCTCTTGCTACTGATATTTATAGGATAAATGCCGACGAACAAGAAAAAACTTATTGTTCGTCGGCATTTACTCTAATCAGCATTAATTTATTTCAAAAATTTAAACAAGCATATAAAACAAAGATATAAACGAACTTAAAAATTCTATATTCAACAATTTTAGAAATCTATATGACAAAAACAAGAATGAATTTATTGATTTTATGAAGTACAATTTTCAGCGTTTACAATATGGTCTTAGTCCCCAATTAATTATCAATATATTAAATATATCTGCTGCATCTGAAGCTAAATTCTCAGCAGTAATAAATATGACGGCAAACTTAAAATTTATTGGTATACCTACTTCTATTAATTGGGATGCAAGTAAAATATTTTATGTTGCTCAACCATCAGAAAGACATAATTAATGGCGGATTATAGAACTTTCCAAATTTACAGGTTAACAAAATCAATACGTTTACTAGCGTTCGCCTAAGTTATTTATTGCATTTTCAATTTACTTAATTTTAACTAGATTATAAAATCTTCTATAGGGAACTATAGTTAAAATTGAAACTTAATCTACATCCTAATGTAAATGTCTTATTCAAAAACTTTTATGTTTTTCTATATTTGTGCTTGTACCTTATATTTTGCTTGGGGATTTACTAAGTTATCTGGTTTTTATTTAATTTTCGTT
This sequence comes from Cyanobacteria bacterium P01_A01_bin.83, assembly GCA_039030815.1. Classification (GTDB taxonomy): domain Bacteria; phylum Cyanobacteriota; class Cyanobacteriia; order Cyanobacteriales; family Xenococcaceae; genus Waterburya. The sequence goes on from JBCCDL010000168.1 coordinate 3,896, forward strand.
AATCCTAAACTATATATCCCGCAAATTTTCATTGCGATCGGCTATTTTATCTCTGTATTAGCTCTAGATAATTTAGTTCCAAATAGTCTCAAAAAATATCACACAGTTAGTTTTATACTTTCTTTGGGTATTTTGAGCCTATTTTTAATCATCAATTTAATGATCAGAAGAAATAATTTAGGTAATTTACTATTTAGTTCTCAACCTATAATTCAAAACATTTATTTTGCTATTATTTTGTCTTTGTTGTGGATCTGGTCACTCAGTCGAATCCAGAAAGCTGCTTCTGGTAAAACCATATCTTCTACTATTGATATTGGTGGAATGAAAATTAATAGCTATCTTTGGTTTGGTTGTATATTTTTTATGATGCTATCGGCAAGTATTTATATATGTATATTTTTGGGGTGGAATAAATTAGAAATTAGGGAAAAAGGCATATGGCTAATTAATGAAACTGTCTGGGAAGAGATTGTCGATTATTCTTGGGAACAAGATAAAAATGCTGATATATTAGTCATCAAGCAAATAAATGGTTTTAACAAAGAAATAGAAAACAAATATAAAATTAATTCGAATGACAAAGAAATAGTAAATCAAATACTAAGTGATAAGCTTAGAGAATAAAAGCTAAAAACACTGCCGTCGCTCAAGATATTAATTTTATTTATGATCAACTTAACTTTATTAAATCATAAAATCTACTATAAGGATATTTTTCTAAAAGTTGTTTATACTTTCGACTCCAATTATCGCCAAAGCTTTGATTAAATTCAGACGCAATTGCTGTAAATTGATTGCTGAAAATCAAATAGCCAATTTGTAAAAAGAGATAATCGTTTGTATTTGCTGCTTCAATCAGAATTTCTCCCCCATCAATTTGATAGAGCATTTGAATCATATTTGCTGTAATATTCTGATAAGCATCAAACTCTTGATCCCATTTACTATAATCGCCACTAATAGTAACGCGATCGCCAATCCAAGAGCCAATTAAAGTATGACTATATCTATCGTGACTTGATTGAGTCATTATTAAACAAAAGGCTCTAGTTGCAATACCATTCCAACCAATTCCACTAAATTTAATGTTATATGCATTCAAGCCAATATCAAATAATTGTCTTTTGTCGTGATTGATATAATAAAAATACTCACCCATATTTCTAATATTATTATTTTATACTAGACATATTAACAATTATTACTTTTGTGAGTGGTACTTAAGCTAATGTTTACTTATATTTTCGTCTAGCGATCGCTTTTGAGATAGATTAAAACTTTTAAATTAACTAAAGGTAAATTTACAGCATTGTCGACAACTTTGTGACCTTTTTACTGTCAAATAAAAAGAAAATCATAGATATAAGATTAAAAGATTAAGCGACAAAAAAATATTATTATATTTTAACTCTGCTAAATACTCATTATTCCTATGGTACGGAAAGAAAAATAAATGGTCAGTATACATGGAACCGCAATTGACTTTATCCAACGCTTTACGGTCGAGAAGTTGAGTAATCAAGAGATGATCGAAAAGTTTATTGATCAATCGACATTGGATACTTGGATAGCTAAACAATACCCTGAGGCTGCCTCACAAGTGCATCATGCCATATCATTGGTAGCACAACCCTATTTTGAACATGAAGATACGCCAGTATATATTGTGCCATGGGAAGATACACTGTTCATCACAGGACATAGTGACTCTAGCATTAGCTTTATTAGACTCAGTATATTAGGCAATGATCGACAAATAATACTTGATCTACCCCATGCAGGAACTAAACCACCTGATTGCGTCGATGGACTGTTATCAGAAAAAGTAGTTGCTGCTGAATCTGTATGCTCTAATAATCCTTATACAATCTGGAATCAAGCAGACGTTGGTGTATTAGAGGTATCTGGAAGCATTTGGCGAAATAATCAAAATCTTACCTGTGGTTCAGCAGTATTAGCAAACTTAATTATCAGCAATGGTAATCGCGCCCCCGCACAAGAAGGTCGGACAAACCAGGTCTATAATACACACACTTATCGCGGAACTCCTTTATACAAAGATCTAAAGCAGCCTACTACAGATATAAAACGAGCCTTAAAAAAGAATCATGATTTGAGTATTTCCGCTGCTGGGGCTTGTCGTGCTGCGGCTTATACTGCAAATTCCAATCATCCGATTATCTGTTTAGAACTTCATAGCTATTCAGCATTTTCTCACGAAATATTAGATGCTTTGTTTTCACCTACAACAAGTGGGATGAACCTGGCTAAATTCGCGCCACAGAATGGCGGCATAGGTACGAAAGCACTACTAAATTATCTGCGTAATAGCTACGATAATGAATCGTATCAAAATTTAGTTAGACCACTAGTATCTGTACTGGATGTCTCAAGCACTAATGATCCAGATAAATACAGCACTGTTACTGAGTCTGAGATGAATGCCTTTGTTGATCCTTTTATTCGCACATTATACGAAGCTGACAAAAGCCTTCTAATTGATTTGGATGATTGGGCACAGTCACGCCCTGACGTTTACGGTGCTGCTGATAGTATTTTAGAAAGGTTAGACGCAGTAATAAAGAAGGCAGATGATTATATTGACGCTAAAAATGACAACTTGATAGCGCAAACCATCAACACAGTAACAATCGAATTCAACAGAGTGCTGGTAACACCTGACGAAGTTTCTAACACTCAGACAAATGAAGCAGATTTTTATAAGCGCTGTCAATTAGTGGGTGTAGCATTTGTTGCTGGCTTAAAGAATATGCAAAACCTGATTCAACAGCGTATACGAACTTAAGGTAGAGGGTAGAGGGCAGAGGGCAGAGGGCAGAGGCATTGGTAAAATTAATATTCTACCGAACCATTATTCACACGATAGGGAGGGCCAGGATTAATTAAAGCTTGGATAATATGGTCAAAATAGGGAACAACTTCAGCTGCATCTTCATCATTCAGTAAAGCGATCGCTTCTTCTTTTAAACAAATCAAGGCTTCGACCCAGTTTCCCAAAGGAATACCTAAAGACTGGTACATTTCTCTCATGCCAACAATGCCAATTTCATCTAGGGGTTGATTATTGCCAGCTAAAACGCAGTAAGCAATTAGGCGAATATACCAGCCTTGATCTCTTTGACAGGAATTAGTTTTTCTGAGGTTGCCGCTGTTGCTGGGAGTGATGGGGCGACGTTTCCAGAATTGGCGTGAACCTCTTTGCACGAGCCTCGTTTCATTGTCAGCCAAAATTCTGGCAATCCGAATTCTGTTTTCTCCCGTTTGGCAAAAGCTTTGTAATTGATAAATTTCGCTTATGCTTGGATAGCGGAGTTCTTCATCGGCGTTAATAATTATTTGTTTAACTATACTCATAGCTTGACTCTTCCTGAGTTTGGTCTTCGATGTCTGATAATTCTGGCTCAGCTAAATCTGAGTTAGTAACTGTGGTTGGCTTGTCGCTTGAGTCAACTGTTTCTAAGGATTTTGATTCCGTTTGTTCCGTTGGTTTTGCTTTTCCATTATGTTTTCCATTCCGAGCATGACTATTGCTCTGTGATTTCAATCGAGATATGCGACCGCAATCTTCCCTAATTTTTTGAGCGACAACTTCTCCTGCTGTATGCTTACGATCTAGTTGAGCCTGCGACCAATTAATCGGTTGAGCCTGTGATCGCATTGCCCAGCCTTTAGGGGTCACATAGCGTTCGTAAGGGACTATATCTTCGCCAAATGTCTCTAAGTATTCATCGCTGTCTAAGATCTCATTTACCAGAGCATAAAAACCTTTTTGGGAACAAAGATTGTAATAGCGGTTCATCTCACTACGTCCGTAGGTAGGACGACCTAGTAACCGCCGATGGATAGATTCGATCGCTTTAGTGATATAGAGATTGTCCCAATAGGAATTACGAAACCAGGTGGATTTAGCTAACTGGCGGACAAACTCACGGACATTAATCTCACCATTTCTCAGCTTGGTTTCGGGTACGGATAAACGTTGACCAGAAAAAGGCTCATATCCTAAAACCTGTCGATACGCTCCTTTAATGAGCGCCTCAGGAGAATGGTTTGAAAGATTTACCTGGAGCTGCCGATATTCATTATTGATCTGGTTTTGCTTTAAGTGAGACTTGGAGGAAGTGTTAGTTACATTTCCTATTGCCAGACCAGAATCGATTAGTAGACGATGACTATCTTTGCCTAAGGGTATTGGTTGAGCATAAGAGTTACGGGTTTCACTGGGGAAAACTGCACCAAATTGAGTCTCAATTGGATCGTTACCCAAACCATAAGCATGCTGATTAGGTAAAGGCTGTTGATAGTTGCCAAACATAGTGACAAACTGAGGTACTTTACGCACCGCCGTACTATATTTAAACAGATTTAGCTGCGCTCCCCAGTTACGGCATTCTTGAGCTTCTTGACCTAAGCCCCTGAGATAGGGAACAGTTTCTTCGCCAAAATAATCGGCGTATTCCTCGGAGTCAATTAAAGTATCAATTAACTTTGATAAACCACTACGAGCCATAATTTTAAAATAATCTTGAAACTCCTCCATCGAACTCAAACCCCGTCCGAGAAAGTGACGAAATGCCAATTCAATAACTCTGGAAATGTTATACGGCTCGTAAAATAAGCGGCGATAGAGACGAGTTTTTCCCAGGCTGCGGATAAATTCCTTAACCGAGATCGTGCCATTGGCGACCTGAGATTCTAACTGTTTAAAAGCTATGCCATAGGCGCGATTAATGTCGCTCTCAAACACCTGTCGATAAGCTGCCTTAACCACAGCTTGCTTTTCGCTGGCTGAGGTATTAGCTTTCATCACCAACTTTGGTCGTGATTCTGCTGCTAAGAAATAACTTTGAGGTAATTCTAATCCCTGCTGGTCATTTGATACTCCTTCGCGCAACTTTGCCGCAGGTTTTTCCACTTCATATTCGGTAATTAAAATATTAAAGTGATATCTAATAATATTCTGTGCCTCTTCATCATCAGAAAAATAGCTCAAAGACTTCCAGCACATTTCTTTGAGTGCCACAATAGTAGCTACAGTAACATCTTCAGGTATGACCCCCCGTAAACCTCTGGCATTTACTACTAAAATACTAGGATCATCAGCTACGATCGCATAGGTAATATAGCGCAAAAACCAACCTAAGTCTCGCATTGAGCGCTTCATTCTTTGATCGCCATAACGAGAAATGTTAATCGGTCTAAATCCCCCAGGTAGAGGTTCCTTTCCCGTTGATTGGAGTTGATAAACTGCTTCCATTAACAGTTCAACAAAGCTAAAAGTACGAGCTTTAATCAGAGATCGAGACGGATCAGCAGTTTTCAGCTTATCCTTATTTTGAGTTGCTTTTGCCTTTGCCACCGCAGCACTAGAGACAGTTATCGGTCTGACAGAGCCAGGCATATCGACTAATTCTTGCGGCTTTTCCAGATAGTCCATGCATCTCCCACCATAGAAAATGCGATCGCCCCCAGCAGC
>JBCCDL010000169.1:0-9380 GCA_039030815.1 Cyanobacteria bacterium P01_A01_bin.83
ATGTATGCTGATGCTGAATTATGGGCGATCGCTTTAATCTTAATTCTCTACTGCTAAAACTTGATGGAGCTAACTATAAAGCTTATAAAGATCTTGATCGAAGCTATCAGTTTGATGACTTTCGTTTAATCATTGATCGGGTGCAGGGAGATCCTTTTGCTGCGCCAAGTCAAATGAGAATAGCTATTACTCAAGCAGTTGCTGACTATCCGAAACAGCTATACAGATCAAAAAGTAGAGAGATCGCCACCAGAGATTATGTTGCCAGACAATTTAATTATTCTGCTCAAAAAATAAGCACTCGTCGAGGTACAGGGAAGAGTGGTTTAATTGCGATCGCATCTTTGGGGCAAGAGGTATTAGAACGTAGTGCAGTGTTGATTAATGAGAAAGAGTTAGAAGTCAGGTTTGTTTTGGGATTGCCCGCAAGAGGGAGAAGAATACTCGGGAGGCAAGCCGCAGCAATGTTGTGTGAAGACTTACCAGAATTAGTACATGAGCTGTTGTACAAATCATTAGATGCTCAAGCCATACAGCAGCATGTAGAAACTATTGAGGATGCCGATTATTTACGGCAACAGTTACCGCAGCATAGCTTAGTAGCGTTTGTGGCAAATGGAGCGATCTTACCTAGGCGTAGTGGAGTTGATTCACGTCCTTTATTAGATGCCGTAGCTTTTAAATCTCCGACTTCTATGGAAGTAGAGTTAACCCGTCCCAACCAAGGAGCAATTACAGGGATGGGTATACCAGAGGGGATTACCTTAATAGTTGGTGGTGGTTATCACGGCAAGTCAACCTTACTCAAAGCAATTGAGTTAGGAGTATATAATCATTTGCCTGGAGACGGTAGAGAATATGTTGTCAGTAATCCCCTGGGAATGAAAATTCGAGCCGAAGATGGACGTGCTATTGCAGGAGTGGATATATCTCCCTTTATCAATCACTTACCCCAACAACGTTCCACTACCAAATTTAGTACTACTAACGCCAGCGGCAGCACATCCCAGGCGGCAAATATTATTGAAGCCTTAGAAGCAGGGGCAAAACTGCTATTAATTGATGAAGATACTTCTGCGACTAACTTTACAATTCGCGATCGCCGTATGCAAGCCTTGATTGCCAAAGAAAGAGAGCCAATTACACCGTTTATCGATAAAGTCCGTCAACTATATAACGATTATAAAGTATCAACCATTCTCGTGATGGGAGGTAGTGGAGATTATTTTGAGGTGGCAGATCGAGTAATAGCCTTAGATAACTATCAACCCCAGGATGTGACTCAAAAAGCAAAAGCGATCGCAATTGAATATGCCACAGGGAGGAATGCTGAAGGAGGCAGTAGTTTTGGCAAGGTGAGTAATCGGATACCTCTGATGTCGAGTATTGATCCCAGTCGTGGTCAAAAAGATAAGTTGACTACCAGAAGACTAAATACGATTGTTTTAGGTAGAGAAGAGATCGATTTATCCGCAGTAGAACAACTAGTAGACCCAGGACAATTAAAAGCGATCGCAAAAGCTTTAGTTTATCTCAAAAAAAAATATCCAGAGCATAATATCGCCCAAATATTATTCAAAATTGAGCAAGACATAGCCCAATCAGGATTAAATATTATCGCTGATTTTCCCCATGGCGATTTAGTATTCTTTCGTACATTAGAGTTAGCCGCAGCATTAAATAGATTGAGAAGTCTTAAAGTAAAGTAAGCGGCTTTTTTAACCAAGTTTATTCGTTTTTTTTACTTAAATTTGATATCAAAAATAAGGTTAAATACTATTGCTTATACAATGATCCAGATAACATAGTCTAGATGTTGTACTTTCCTTGAGTGAAGTTTTTTTTTTCAACAGGGTTTGTATACCTTTACCTAGTTCAATTTATCTCTAGCCCCCTGCTAAGACAGCTTTAGCATACATCAATAAAATTCATCATAGTTACTATTAAAAACAATTAAAATTAAACCTTTACCCTTTACTCCTACATGCGTGACAGCCCTTTGTTCAGTCCTAACCAATCAATTGGCGTGTAACAGCAGTTAAATAATTGACTAGAGAGTAACCCATAAGCTATGACGGACAAACAGAACAACCTTTAAGCCATTAGCAGTAACCAACTATAACTATTAAGATCAATATGAGTAAGTTTAGTCTTAAACCGAGAAAATCTCGTTCATCCCACCAGCAGCGTCAGGAGTTAGAAGTTAATTCTCTGTTACTAATATCAGTAGCGGCAATTATTTTTATTGTTACCTACATCGTAATTGGTGTTGTGCCCGCACTTAGAGAATCTTATGTAGGTGTTTTACTGTTTGAGAGAGGTTTTGTACAGTTTATTGTAGTGGCGTTAGCGGCGTTTGTAATTGCCACCGCTGCACTAAAATTTTTGCTCCTGAGAAAAGAACACCAAGCGTTAGGAAAAATTTGGATTGCCGATCATATTCCGTTAGATCAGCCAGATGCTCACGAAGTACTGTACTTTCAAGAACGATTACTTAAAGATGGTAATCTAGTGGCAATTCGCTGTGGTCGAGTACTCAAAGCCTATATCAAAAGCGGCGATCGCGCGATCGCCAATGAGTTTGCCTTAGATGATTCATCTTTCTATCTTAGTGCTTCAGAATCCTCCTATTCTTTTCCCCGTATTTTAGTCTGGGCAATTCCTTTATTGGGTTTTATCGGGACTGTTATTGGTATTAGTGGGGCGGTTAGCGGCTTTACAGGATTTTTAGAAAACTCAGGGGATGTTGAGCAGATTAAAGAGGGTATTGGTCAGGTTACTAGTAATTTAGGGTTAGCCTTTGACACCACTCTATTGGCGTTATTTCTCAGTGTTTTAGTCATGATTCCTTTAGTGTTGGTTGAACGCTACGAGTCCAGACTACTTTTGGGTATTGATGTCTTTATTAACGACAAATTAATTCCTCGTCTGAGAAAGAAAAACCAGGGGCTAGATGAAGCCGCAATCAATCAAGCTATTTCAGGGGCAATCAAAGAGTATTTCCCTAATCCCCAAGAATTGATTGAACCAGCCCATAGTTACGCCACTGAGGCAGCTAGCCAGCTTTCTACAGGGTTTATCAGCGAAATTAGCAAAGTACAGGATGTTAGTTCACAAGTAATCAACCAGGTAGATAATATCAGACAACAGACAAAAAGCGATCGCCAAGAGTTCTTAAACTTCTTTTCTCAACAGCAGCAGACAAATCAAGAACTAGTTCAGCAAATTAGATCGATTGTCGAAGAGATCCGCAGTACAAATATGGCAGCAGCACAAGATCTTAACGCTCAAACCCAAGGAATTAGTCAACAGCTAGAACAAGCGGCACAAATTCTGGAAACTCGGGTAAGTTCTTTAGAAACTGCCACCCAAAAAATGTCAGACTTTCAGCAAATTCAGCAGGGTTTAGAACGCAGTTTTGCTTCTCTAGAAAAGACAGCACAATTAGAACATGTCTTAGCAGGAGTCAAAGACAATTTATCCCAGCTACAGCCAATTCTGCAACAGCTTAATAAACCCCGTCGCATTACCTTAGTAGAACAAGATAATAACGGGAGAGGATAAAGCCAGCTTATGCCTAGACGCAATATCTATCGTAAACCAGCAACCGAAGTCGAACTATTTCCCTTCCTGTCGGTACTAGCCTGTACCATTGGGACTTTAATTCTGTTGATTATTGTCCTGACAACTCAAGCCTTAGAGCCACAGGAAGCGGTAGTGGTGGCAAAAACAGATGAGAATAGCAGGGGAGCAAATCGTGAGAAAACCCCAGCTTATATTGAGTGCCGTGAAGATGGATTTATTCTGCATCCTAGCAAGGAATTTGCCCCGAGAGCCGACCTCTACGATGAACAGTCTCCTCTAAGAAGGATGATCGCTAATCTGCAACAAAATAAAGACGAGCAATATCTAATTGTTATTTTGCGTCCAGATGGCTTGGAAATGTTTGATAAAGTCCGCGAATTAATTCAGGAAAAAGGAATCGATATCGGCTACGAGCCTTTGGAATATGGTATTGAGCTACAAATCGCCAGTTGATTAATCTTACTAAAAATTTATGAGAAGCAGAGCAAGACGTAGAAATAACAATTTGAGTCAGAACTTAGATTCCTTTTTAGATATTCTGACTAATACTGTGGGGGTGTTGATGTTTATCAGTTTGTTTGTCACCCTCATCGCTACTGGTAGCAGTCCCAAGACTCGCGTTATTATTCAAACCCCCTTAGCTTCACCAACGGATAAAGACCAACTTTGGTTTGAGATTAAAGGTAACAAAGTAAGTCATCTCAATGTGCGTCAGATTAGGGAAGAAGAGATTGAGTTGACGGGAAATTTACCTAACTGCAATAAGCCTGGAAATGTGAATTCTGATCAATACGCCTTGCGTCAGCGCAATTATGAATCCTGCTTACTGAGTGTAATCGGTCGTCAAAGTAATTTTAGATCTAACACCGAAAATTATCGAGTGAGAACCTCAGACGGAGGGGTATCTCTAGTATTTGAACCCTCCTCACCAGACATTGGGGAAACCACCAGCCAGCTAACGGCTCAAAATTCGCAATTCAAGCAAATCCTAGCTCAATATAATCCAGAGCAAGATTTTCTGGCATTTATCGTCAGACCAGACAGTTTTGAGGCATTTCGTGCTGCTAGAAAACAAGCCTGGGATGCAGGATACGAAGTAGGCTGGGAACCCCACCCTCAAGATGCACCAATTAGATTCCGTACCATCCTTGGTTCAGAATTGCCAGGAGGTAGGACGCTAGGAGTACAGTAAAATGAGGAATGAGGAATTTACGTGATTAACAACTCAGGAAGCTAATGGCGATAAAATAAAAGAGACATCTAAGTAAACCTCAGCCATGGCAGTAACAACCTATAAATGGTCAATTGACGAATATCATTCCATGATTGAATCAGGACTATTGGCAGATAAGCCTGTAGAGTTATTAAATGGCGAGATCGTTGAAATAAGTCCACAAAGGGCTTGCACGCATGTGAGAGAAGAACATAGTTACACTAACGATGATGTAGCCCAATTACTTAGAGACAAATTAACAGGATTAGCTAAAATACGGGAATCTCATCCAATTACTTTAGATAATTCCGAACCCGAACCTGACATAGCGATAGTCAGACTGCCTAAGACGATTTATACTCAACATCATCCTTATCCTGAAGATATCTATTGGCTGATAGAAATCTCCCATAAAACTCTGAATAAAGACTTAACAGAAAAAAGTATGATCTATGCCCAAAATAACATTCCAGAGTATTGGGTTATTGATCTGGTAAATAAACAATTAATTATCCATACAAATCCCCGAAACAATCAATACACTCAGATCAAAACATATAAAAGCGGGACGGTTTCACCTCTGGCATTTCCTGATATTAAGATTGCCTTAAATCAACTTCTCTTATTTTGACCATACTCTATTATGAACACCTTCACCAATTTGCTTAGTTCTTTAATACTGGCAATGCTGACAATTGCGATCGCCATTTTCTCCATTCAAAATGTTGATGATGTCTCCCTCAAGTTCCTCAACTTTGAATCCATTACCTTACCTGTAGGCGTAATGCTAATTTTTTGTGGTGCCATGGGGATACTTTTAGGTTGGTTTCTTCCTCTTCTATTTACCCGTAAAAGACCTCGTAGAGGGTAGTTAAATTACATTGATTCCAATCCTCTATCCTCTACCCCTCATTCTTTCATTCTCCCATCAAACATTTCGGCAATTACTACCATAGTTACCGTCAAGACTTCTTAAAATATGTTTACAATAGAAGGTAATCTAGAAAAAGAAGAAAAAAGATATGGAAAACTTAGAGAATAACCTTTCACTGGAACAGAAACTAAACCACAGGCTGTTCAGTGATCGCGTTAAGCAACTATCCCGCGAAGAAGCACAAGAACTATTGATCCAGATGAATCATCAGATGATGATCAAAGAAAATTTATATCGAGAATTATTTATTGATCAGCAAAAAGACATTGTTGACTCTTTATTTGGAGTCACCGTTACACCGCCGTAAAACGACGGTGCCTGCGGTGACTTCGTCAAGATTAACTGAGGGATTTTAGGTTAATGTTAAGATGAGAGGCTACTTCAGCCTAGAAGGAAATCCTTTGAATTTACTGCTTTCGGATGATGTGTGCTGTTATCAAAAGCTGATAAAAATTAGATAGATGGTTCAACAGCGTCAACTTACTTCAGCAAATATCGAAGAGAAATTAGATAAATCAGAAACAAAGTCATTGAACCTAGATATTTATCGTCACTAATAGCCGATCACTCAAAACCAAAACTAAAACCAGAGCAAACAGGAAAAAGCAAAACTAACTATGGCAAATCAATCTAGCAATACCGTCAGAGATTATCTAAAAGAAATTGGTCGTACCCCACTATTAACCGCAGAGGAAGAGGTAAAACTTGCTAATCAGATTCAAGCCATGTTGCCTTTGCTAGAGAAATCAGACCTGAACCCTCAAGAGGAAAAGGTTATCCGTCAAGGACAAAGAGCAAAACAAAGAATGGTGGAGGCAAATCTACGATTAGTAGTGTCTATTGCCAAAAAATACCAAAATCGCGGCTTATCCATGCTAGATCTGATTCAAGAAGGTAGCATTGGTTTAATGAGAGCGACAGAAAAATTTGATGCTACCAAAGGTTATAAGTTCTCAACCTATAGTTACTGGTGGATTAGACAAGCAATGACGAGATCCATTGCCAATTATGCCCGTACAATTCGCTTACCAATACATATTACACAAGATTTAAATAAAGTCAAAAAAGCAACTCGTAAGCTGTCGCAAAACTTAGGTCGTAAACCAAGCGATCGCGAAATTGCAGAAGAGTTAGATATGGATCTGGCTAAATTAAGATCTTTGGCGCAATCAGCCAGAATTACCAAACCAAAAAGCCTCAACGTAGCCATTGATGAGAATCAGACTGAATTAGGGCAACTCTTACCTGATGATAGTGCATCCCCTAGTGATTTTGTCGCTAATCAAGAAGTTCGCACTCAAATCCAGAACTTGCTCCACACCCTTTCACCCAAGCAGCGGGATGTAATTACGCTACGTTATGGTTTAAAAGATGGTAGAACTATGACCTACGAACAAATTGGTAATGTTTGTGGTATTAGTCGTGAAAGAGTCAGACAAATCAAAAATAAAGCGATGAAATTGCTTAAAAAACGTGCGATCGAGGTATCAAGTTTAGCGGGATAGAACCAAAATATGTTTTGTCAAAGCTTCGTATCTAGCGTTTTACAAAATTGGAAGTTTAACGGAAGAGGAATAACTTCAACTCAATGCTCGTAACTTAGGTTTTCTTACTTTTAAGATAGCAGAAGACCTAGAAACCTCTTCTTGATAACTTCTATATTTCTATTTATCAATATTTAAACTATGCGACCATAATCTAATTTAATTAAACGATTGCATTCATTAAAATAACGGTCATCGTGACTAACTGCAATTATAGTTTTCCCTTTAAGTTTTAATTCAGGCAGCAACTTTTGATAAAACACTTTTTTAAATACAGGATCTTGGTCTGATGCCCATTCGTCAAAGACGTAAATTGGGCGATCTTCTAAGTAAGCAGTAAGCAAGGCTAAACGTTTGCGCTGTCCTTGAGATAAGTTAGTGGTAGATAACATGCCATCTGTGACTGTAACTTTATGCTCTAGTTCTAATAACTGTAAATAGTTTTGAATTTCAGTTTGAGAGGGGGTTTCTACTCCTAATAAGCGCTCAAATAGATAAAAATCATAAAATACGGCTGAAAACTGTTGTCGATACCATTCACGATTGTTATCGGTCACGGGAATTCCATTAAATAAAATCTTACCGCGATTGGGGGTATATAACCCCAAAATTAGCTTGATTAAAGTCGATTTGCCGCTACCATTGCCGCCAACAATAAAGACGATTTCTCCTGGCTTAAATTCCAAATTAATATTATCTAAACTAAACTAATGTGATTCTATTTCTCCTTGATAAGTATGAGCAAGGTTGATCAACTTTAAACTCTGCCAATTAGCATTAAAATCAATACCATCGGGAAAATTGGGTTCGATAGTATGTTCACTCAAAACTAGACCTAAAGATTCAATTTTTTCTATAGCAATGCCAGTTTTACTTAATTCTGGTAGAGTATTCAAAATTCCTCGTAAAGGAGTAATAGCGTACAAAAAAGTTAGAGTGTAGCTAGTCAAAACCTCGTTAGAAATCGGCACAATTCTAGTTACACCAAGTAATAAAATTCCTAGGGGAATAAAAAATAAACCAAGTCCATATCCACCAGCGATCGCAAAACTAATCATTCCCTGCATCCAGTAATGGCGGACGCTAGCTGCGGTGGCTTTTAAATCTTCCTGAAAAAAAGCGTTGCGTCTTTGACGGTGTAGTTTTAATTCTTTGATTCCCTGGGTAACGGTCTGAAAATGTTTAAATAAAACGTCTTGTTTTACCCTAGCTATTGTTAATCCCGACCTGCCTCGATTAGCAATATATTGATAACTAAAAATTCCGACAATAATCAATGATAAAAATAAGCAAAATACTGAGACAGATAGCCAGCAGAGGTAAATTAAACAGCCTATAACTAAGGAAATATTTACACCCATTCCCGAAATAGCAATCGAAGAACCAGCAATCGCATTAACGTCTTCAGTTATGGCAGCGAGCAATTTTGGTGCCCCCAGAATTTCTAATTGACTTAGGGGACAGGCTAAGATATTTCGGGTTAATTCTAAACGAAGATTATAAATAACATCTTGAGATAGGTTCGTCAGTAATATCCAAGATACAGCCGAAGTAATCATTAGCAGTAAACACAAGCCAACAAAACCAAAAATTATTTCCTTAGATACTTCACTAATATTTTGCAGAATATAGTTGATCAGGGCAATCAAACCCGCATTACTAGCACCCGTAAGTATACTAGCGATAACACCTACAATAAATAGCTTACCTGATGTTTGAAACAGCAAACGAATAATTTTCATAAATTACTATTCCAGCTTGAAGAATTTTATTCAGGCTAACGCAAAACAAACGGCAGCTATTTTACTAGTCACATTCGATTATCAAGTTATAGTCGTTCTAATTAATTGACCTACGATTCTAATTTATTCGTTCGGGGGATTGGGGATTGGGGATTGGGAACAGGGAACTCCAAAGTAGTACTCTTTTACGCTTTGGTTTTTATTTGGAATGACTATAAATAAATTCCTGCCATCGATAATACTCCTGCCACTGTCTACCCTTACGCTCTTTCTATCTCTGAGTCTCTGTGCCTCTGTGTGCAATTATAGTCGTTCTAATTAATTGACCTACGATTCTAATTTATTCGTTCGGGGGATTGGGG